>JBOGJY010000445.1:0-16498 GCA_050745325.1 Terriglobia bacterium | reverse complement strand
TCTTGGCCCACTTCGGATTCATCAATCCTCCAAAAGGGTTTGAAGACGCCCTGGAGGTCGTAGCGAATCTCGCGCGCCGGGGTCTGGAGGTCCGGCGTGCCGTTTTAGGTGAGTTGTCCGCTCAGAACCTTTAACATGCGCAGATCTTGAACCTCATCGCTCAGGTGGGTTTAACTGAGTATGTTAAAGTCCTTGGCTACCTGGACAGAGTTGCCGTAGCTGATTGTCTCGCGGCCGCCGACGTCTGCATTTTGCCCTTCCGCGATGGGCTTCACCCGAAATCAACAAGCTTCCTGGCGGCGAAGGCGCAAGGAACATACATTGTGACGACGAGCAGGCAAAAAACCGGATTGGATGAATCCTGTAACGTTTATTATGCCTCTCCTGGTAACGTTGATGCGATGGAGGCAGGCGTCGCACGGCGAACCGGGCGACGGCCTCCGAGATCGCCTGCTCCAGAAAATGGATGGCATTCTGTCGCGGAGCAGCACGTTTCTCTTTACAGTAATCTCCTGGCGCGGTCCCGCGTACGAGAAGGCAATGCCTGTTCAGCGCGCGCGTGATTCATCTTTTGAGAGCCTGCCCAACAGGTTCGCTTTGAGAGAAGGCATGAATGAGGACTTTGGCCCGCGCTTCTGAACGGATCGGAAAGGAAGTTATGCATCGTTTGTCATGCACTACATTTCTGATCGTTGTATTCATGATGCTCACTCAAAACGGGCGGATGCTTGTCGCTCAGAGTTTTCCGTTGCGGCCGGGACGGGCGTCAGATGGAGGTAGGTACGGTCAGTTCTTCGATAAGGGCGGGATGGTGTTTAATGTTAGGGCGTTTGGCGCAAAGGGTGACGGCAAGACTGATGATTCGTCCTCCATATTTGCTGCAACAAAGGCAGCGGCTTCGGCACACGGGACCCTCTACTTTCCGCAGGGCGTGTATATCATTAAATCACCGTGGAATCTGACAGCTATAACGGGTCTCCGGATTGAGGGGGCTGGACCCAGTTCTGGTCCCACAGGGATATCCGGGGTTGCCACAGAATTACTCTACAAGGGTTCGGCTCTCCCAAGCGAATGCCCTTACGACCTTACAAGTTCAACCTGGGTCAGCATTTCTGATATCACACTCGATTCGGTTCCACCCACCGCGTGTACTTTATTGCTTGGGAGTGCCACAAGCGGTGGATCGAAAGACCTTGAGTTCAAACATGACGTGTTTCAAAGAGCGGTCGTGGCTACGGTTGCGGACGCTGGGGCCGAGAGTCTTATGTTTTCTGATTGCGACATCGTTTACGGTCCCGGACGAGGGCTTTTGCTAAGCTCTAACGGCTTAGTCGGTTATGGCATCAGCTCAGCGTTCGGCTATAAATACGTTCCCCATTCGATGACCCAAGTCACCTATCGTGGGGGTGAGATCGTTACAGTTGGTCAGGGAAGGGGCGTCGAATTGGACGGCACTGGACTCGGTACGGTTTTAACGTGCTCTGATCTGACCTTTTTTGGCGTTTTCTTTCAAGGAACAGGCTCGGGAAATGCCGCATTTTACGTTAAAGGTGCTGCATGGGCATTGCTCATTTACGGAGCGCGTTACGAGGTCGACGCCCAGACAGGAACATGCTATTTCCTCCGTGCAGCCCCCGGCGCTAAGATTTCGGATTTGGAAATAACCGGATTTGACGGAGGATCAACAAACGGCCAGGGAATTGACTGCCTTTACTCATCGCCAGGGGCGCGCGCTGAAATCGGAAATGGCGTTGTTTATGGGATTGATACGCCCATAGTCTGGGATGGCAGCCTTTACGGCATTGATTTCAGGAGCGGCAGCGTGGATGACATTAGCGTGACCGGAGATGTTGTTCATTGCAGTTTTAGGGCACGGCACGGACTGGGAACGTTTCATGTCACTGGGCGATTGTTCGCGGATGTTGAAGACTATAAGAATGTAGTTGAACTTGAGTATCTCAGATCGGGAAGCTCATCCTACACGTTCAATGCGGCGAACAGCCCTATAGGGCATTACACCGCTTCGTTCGCCTCCGATTTCTGTTCGTTGGACTTTACCAAAGCATTTCGGACAGATTTTATCGTTTTGAACGTCAATCGCGTGAATGCGCAGGCGGCTTTTGCAAACAGCCATCTCGGGCACATAACATGCCCGGCAGCGGGACCGTCTAAGCGCGTCAGAATTACAGCGTCATTTTCTGGCACGCCGAATTGGTTCGTGGTGCGGGTGAACTAACGGCCGCGCGAGGACAAAGGGAATTTAATGACCGCTTTAGATCTCGGAATGATGACCTTACTCCTGCTAGCCTTTTACTATCAATACAGACGCACACGATTTTTGTTCCTTCCTAGTAACGTTTCCTTACTAACTGGCTTCATCCTCGCCATGTATGTTGCCTATCTGCTTGCGACTTCTCCGGAGTCCCTGGAAGCAATCGGACAAGTTCAACACTTTCGCACCATTCAATGGGGAGCCGACGAAGCTCTGGTTATCGTCACTATCGGAATCATCAGTGGCATTGTTTCGTATATCATTTCGGGATTGCTGATGACGCGGTCGGTTCGTCGATACGCTCACGCTACGTTTGCATCCCCAGCCATTTCCATCAATGACGTGGTTATGGGAGCCTGCATTACTGTATTTATCGCGCTGAGCTATGTTTTTTATGCCTTTTATCAGGCGGGGGCGTTGCCAGTTTTCAGTTCGAATCCGCTTTACTGGCGTTCTGCGTTGGCGCAAAACGTTGGCGGTTCGCTATACCTGGGCGCCTGCAGCGTGGCCAGCATCGGGATGATCTTTCTTGTTGCCGCGCTCACGTTAGGGAAGATCCGATCTTACAAGTTGCTTAGCATTATCGCAATCGGCGCGACCAGCTTCACCAACTTTTCTACGGCGTCACGTGGCACATTTCTCTGGCCCTTCGTCAGTGCCGGCTTGATCTATTTTTCAGCCAAGCAGAAGAAACTGACATTGCCTCGTGCCTTAGCGGTGTGTGCAGGGCTTTTGGTGCTGGCCGCGAGTATGCAGGCACTCAAGTATGGAAATATGCCTTCGTGGAGTCAAACGGAAGACGAGATCCTTCATGGCAACACATTCTTCGCCAATTTCCGCGATACGGGGTGGACGCTGGCTTATTTCGAATTGGGTCGCTACAATTTTGTCCACGGCAAGACTATTCTTGCCGGTCTTCTAGGTTTCCTTCCCCATGGAGAAGGGTCGTTTCGTAGTCAATATCGGTGGGGCACGTTCGCACTTCGCGTCACCGGCAACGATGACCCGACGACTCATTACGGCTTGGGTCAGGTTATGTTTGCGGACTGGTACGTTAACTTCGGGTATTCCGGCGTGATTATTGAAGGGTTGCTTTTTGGTTTGTTCATGCGCTTCATCGACGAACGCCTGCTCTACCTGAGAAACAAAGCAAAAACTCTAAAGGAATTCGATTGTTATGGGGCGTTTCGCGTCTGGACATGGTCTAGCATTTGCAGCGGCTTAATTTCCAGCGCGACAGCGCCATTTACTTACCCCACGCTTGGTGGCCTCATTGCAATAGGGGCGTTTTCCTTGGTGGTGCACAAGATTTCGCAGGGCTTGCGGGCGGTCGTGCATTTGCCGTCGCCAGCGCAGTCAATACGCTCCAAGCCCGTGGCTGCTGCGCGGGATGGATATCCTGGGAGGGCGAAACCGTAGGCTTCCATGCGCGTAGGCATTGACGTATCCATTCTCTCAAGCCCGTTGACCGGAATTGGGCGCTTTACGCTTTCTCTGGTGCAAGCTCTCGCGCGCTGGCGTGAGCCCGCCGAATGGGTGTTACTCGGAGCGCCACCGCATTTGGACGCGTTGCCTAATAAACCGAATATTGCGTTGCATCGAGTTCAAGGCCTTACGGGGTGGCGACGAGCGATATGGCAGCAAATCGCGCTGCCCCGGCTTGCACGACGCTTTGGTTTGGATGTTCTGCACTGCCCCGATTTTGGCCGGCCTATTCACGTTTCGATTCCTGTAGTCAATACGATTCACGACCTTTCGTACTATTCGCCGCACGCTTACTTCGCGCTGGTTGGCCGTACCTACAAGAGAGCCTTGACCCGCGTTACCGTGTGGAAGAGTTCTCGAATCGTCGCCGATTCGAAGTTCACACGCGACGAACTCACCCGGAGGTTCGGGCTTGACTACCGGAAGATATCCGTAGTCTACCTGGGCGTTGACCAAAATCCGCCGGGTGAACCCTTGCGAGGGGAGCAACCCTTTGTCCTTTACGTGGGGACGCTGGAAGAACGTAAGAACCTGCCGAACCTGATCCGGGGATTCGCACTGATGCGTGCTCAGGGCGGCACACCGCACCACCTCGTGCTTGCGGGAAAGCCCGGCCGGGGCTTCGATAAAATCCAGGCCGCGATCCGCGCCTCAGTTTATGCGAACGAGATCGAAGCGCTCGGGTATGTCGATGGGAAAAGAGTTCTCGAGCTCTACCGCGCAGCGGACGCTGTAGCGATGCCTTCGTTATACGAAGGGTTTGGCTTTCCCGTATTAGAAGCAATGGCGATGGGAACGCCGGTGGTCTGCTCGAGGGCTGCGTCTCTACCCGAAGTAGGTGGCGATGCAGCTGAATACTTTGACCCCTTGAATCCGCAAGAGATTGCGGCGGCTCTCGCAAAGGTGCTGGGGTCGGAGAGTTTGCGCTGTGCGATGAGGCGCAAGGGATTGGAACGCGCGAGACAATTCACCTGGGACGAGTGCGCGCGGCGCTATTGCGAGGTATACAAAGAGGCTGCGGGCGGGACGGGAGATTTGAAAGAACAAGGATGAGAAGAATGGCCCTCCGGCACAGATAAACCTGTGCCCTTTCGCGTCTCCTCGCAATTCATGGATGATCCAGCGTGACGTGGCTATGCAGCCAGGGAACCAGCTTTTCGAAGTTGAACTGATTGGCGTCGTACAACCCGGTAATGAAGACATAAGCTTCCTGGACATCCGCAGTGAGCCGTGCGCCGTTGATAGCGAGAAAAGTATAGGCAGCGGCGAAAGCGGTCCGCTTGTTGCCGTCGACGAAAGGATGGTTTTGCGCGAGGCTTTCCCAGAGCGCAGCGGCTTCTTCGATCAAATCAGCATAATGGCCGGTTTGGGGCCGGTAGAGAGCGGCCTCTAGGAGCCCGAAATCCCTGACGCCCTGGGAGCCGCCGTAGCGTTCTACTTGATCGGAATGAATGGCCAGCACTTCGGCCAGGGTAAGATAATCGCTCATTCAGCGAGCTTCTTGTAGAGGGGCCCGTATCTTTCGTGGCTGGCGAAGTAGGCCCCCATAACGTGGGCCCGCGGCTTGGCCTGAGTGTGCTTTTCGACCAAGTCGGCGAGAGCTTCGTCCATAAGCGTCTGAAGCTGTCGGCCTTCGTCTTGCGCGAGGGTACGCACGGCTGCCAGGATTTTTGAATTGACCTGGGTGGCAAATTTTTCGCGGGTTTGAGACATGATGATAAAAACCCCCTTGCTAATAGAATCTATCATGAAACATCATGAAATGTCAAGGTCATGAAATCACGGTGATGACGAGGTGGTTATGCAGGTAGCCTTAGTCCATGATTGCATCATTCATATCGGCGGGGCGGAGAGGGTGCTGCAGAACCTGCACGCCATATTTCCTGACGCGCCCATTTACACGCTGATTTCCAACGAAAGAGTAGCCGACGAGTTGCTTCCGGGAGCGAGCATCCACACGTCTTTTGCTCAAGGCTTACCGGGGTCCAGCCGTTTTTTTCGCGCCTATTTCCCGCTCTACCCGATGGCGGTTGAGTCCTTTGACCTGGCCGGCTTCGATGTAATTATGAGCTCATCATTTGCCTTTGCGAAGGGAATTTTGCCGCCCGTTACTGCCTGCCACATTTGCTACTGTCACACACCGCTGAGGTATATTTGGTCTGAATACCATTACTTTCGCTCGACGGTATTCCAGCAGCGATGGAAACGGTTTCTGGCTGATCCAGTAATCAATCGCTTGAGGATATGGGATAGGTTGTCTGCCGATCGCGTGGATCATTTCATAGCGAATTCGAGGATAACAGCGTCCCGGATTGCCAAGTATTACCGCCGGGATTCCACGATTATTTACCCTCCAGCGCGGGTGATGGCGATTAATCCCTCGAATGCATCCGGGAATTTCTACCTGCTGGTTTCCCGGCTGATGCCCTACAAACGCGTTGACGTGGCAGTTCAGGCTTTCAATCAGCTCGGTCTGCCGCTTAAAATAGTCGGGACGGGGCCTCAACTGGCTGAATTGAAGCGCCAAGCTAAGCCCAACGTTGAGTTGCTTGGCGCCGTACCTGATTCGGCGCTGGCGGATTGCTATTCACGCTGCCGCGCTTTTGTGTTCCCGGCCATCGAAGACTTTGGGATTGTGATGGTGGAAGCCCAGGCTTATGGGAAGCCGGTCATTGCGTGCGCGGGCGGAGGGGCTTCGGAGATCGTCATCGACGGTGAGACGGGCGTCCTGTTTGCCGAGCAGTCCCCGGAGGCGCTTGTTGAAGCAATTAGAAGATTTGAGGATTTGAGATTTGAGGCTGAGCGCATTCGCCAGCACGCTCTTCAATTTGACGAAAGCGAATTTCGTCACCGTATCCTGAAATTCGTTGAGTTGAAAGTATCTGAAGCGCAGCAACGCAATCCTGTCCAATCGGGAACTGCGGCATTCGAGCAATGACTTATGGTTCGAATTTAGACACGAGCATGTCCGCAAAAACTACAGATTTAATTGATGGAATGCGCCTGGCGGGTGGCCAGCCGCGGCCGTCGGCTTCTCCGGATGGCAAAAAGCCTTTCCAGCGCGTTTTGAAGCGGGCCATTGATATTATCTTGGGCGCCGCCGCCGGCGTCATATCACTTCCCCTTGGCGCACTTATTGCAGTTCTGATTAAACTAGATTCTGAAGGCCCCATCATCTTTGCCGCCGACCGTGTTGGAGAAAGAGGCCGCGTCTTCAGGCTGTACAAATTCAGGTCGATGACGCCAGATGCCCTTCAAAGGCTTGATGAGCTGACCCACCTGAATCAGGGCGGAAAGTTCATGGTTAAGATCGTCGACGATCCGAGGGTGACGCGAGTGGGGAATATTCTGCGGAAATACAGTTTAGATGAAATTCCGCAGCTCTGGAATGTGCTTCGCGGCGAAATGAGTTTGGTGGGACCACGGCCGCAGGCGCCCGGCGAAGTAGCTCTTTATGACGATCACCAGCGCCGCCGTTTGACCGTGCCCGCCGGTATTACGGGATGGTGGCAGGTGACCGCGCGCAACGACCCGCGTTTTGAGGTTTGGGTAGAAAAGGACCTCGAATATATCGACCACTGGTCCATCAGTCTCGACTTTACTATACTATTAAGAACCATCGGTGTAGTTCTGGCAGGCAGAGACGGGTCGCCGAAGAAAGCAATAAGCAATAAGCAATAAGCAGAGGCTCGCACGGGCGCTGCTTGCTGCGTCCTAGGCCAGGTAAGCCGGGCCGGGCCGATACAAGCTGGCGGAGTAATCGCCGCCCCTATAAGACCGGCATGGCAGAAACGGAGACACATTTGAGCCAGCGAGCGCTGATTACGGGGATCACTGGACAAGACGGCTCTTATTTGGCCGAATTCCTGCTTGAAAATGGCTACAAAGTCTTTGGCCTCTTGCGCCGGACGAGCACGGTCAACTTTGAGCGGATCGGGCACCTGCGCGATAAGGTGGAGTTGATTTCAGGAGACCTTTTAGATCAAAACTCCCTCCACCGTGCCCTCGAAACCGCGCAGGCGGCGGAGGTCTACAATCTGGCGGCTCAGTCTTTTGTAGCCACATCTTGGACTCAACCTGTCCTAACGGGTGAATTTACAGCCTTGGGCGTGACCAGAATGCTTGAGGCGATCCGAGAGGTGAATCCCAAGATCCGCTTTTATCAGGCTTCCAGCAGTGAAATGTTCGGCAAAGTGTCGGAGTCGCCACAAAGCGAGAAGACTTTCTTCCATCCCCGCAGCCCGTACGGCGTAGCCAAGCTTTATGGGCACTGGATCACCGTCAACTACCGGGAAAGCTATGGCCTGTTTGCCTGCTCAGGTATCCTTTTCAACCATGAGTCCCCGCGGCGCGGAATCGAGTTTGTGACCCGGAAAATCACCAATGCTGCGGCCCGCATCAAGCTCGGAAGGCAAAAGAACGTCATGTTGGGCAATCTCGACGCTCGCAGGGACTGGGGTCACGCGAGGGACTATGTGAGGGCTATGTGGCTGATGTTACAAGCTGATACCCCTGATGACTATGTCATTGCAAGCGGCGAGAGCTACAGCGTGCGGGATGTGCTTAGCATCTCATTCAGCCACCTAGACTTAGACTGGCACGAGTATGTCGTTCAGGATCCATCCCTGGTGCGTCCGGCTGAGGTTGACTTCCTCTTGGGCGACTCCTCGAAGGCCCGCGCTAAGCTCGGCTGGCGCCACGAAATAAGCTTTCAGAAGCTGATTGTTGAAATGACCGAGGCGGACTTCCAGGCAGAAAAGAAAAGGGTACAGGCAGAATCATACGAGATGGCGAGCCAGGGATGAAGGCCTTGGTGACGGGCATCGCCGGCTTCGCAGGCAACTACCTTTCTAAACTGCTGCTTGATCGCGGGCTGGAGGTTTACGGAATCTCGCAAGAGCAGGAATTCAGGCCTTTCCTGGCCCTTGACCGGGCGGCAATCAAATACACGGCGCTCGACATTCAAGATTGCCCGCGGATTACGGACATTTTGAGTGGCTTTCGTCCGGACCTCATCTTTCACTTGGCCGCGAAGAGTTCGCCGGCCGAATCTATCGAGTGTCCTCGGGAGACGTTTGAGGTTAACTTTGGAGGCACACTGAGTATCCTCGAAGCCATCCGGTTTAGCGGGATTCGATGCCGATTCCTATTTGTGAGCTCATCGCATGTTTATGGCCATCCGGACGCCAGCCTGGTTTCGGAAGACGCCCCTCTTCGTCCCGAGACGCCTTACGCCGCAAGCAAAGCGGCTGCGGAACTGCTTGCTTATCAATATTATAAATCATATGGGATCGAGGCGGTCAATGTGCGGGCCTTCAACCATACCGGTCCAGGTCAGGGGCAGGGTTTTGTATGCCCGGATCTTGCGCGCAAGATCGTTGAAATTGAGCGCGGACTCGGGCCGCCCAAACTGCTGGTCGCCAGCCTGGCGCGCCAGATCGATTTTTCCGATGTCCGGGATATTGTTCGGGGTTATCATAGTGCTTTGACCGACGGGACGCCTGGCAAGACCTATAACCTGTGCGCGGGGAAGGGAATCGCTATTCAGACCGTCGTAGAGAACCTCGCGGCTCACTCGCGCAAAGCGATTGAGATTGGTCCAAGCAATCCTGAATGTGGGCCTGAAGGCGGGCTGGAGAATAGCGCCGAAAGAAACCGCGCCCTTCTAGGGGATAACACCTTGGCCTTCCGGGATCTTGGGTGGAAGCCTATGATTTCGTTTCCCGACACTCTGCGCGAAGTTTTTGAGTACTGCCGTCAATCGTACTCGATTCCGCACACGGCGGTAGGACACAGCAGTCTTCCAAGAACAGGTCACGGTTGTTCGTGATTATAGCAGTCCTTTGCCGTCCCGCATGGAGGCATTTAATCGCATGAAGGGAAACCTGCCGAAGTATCTCTTGCTTCTTGCGGATCTGGTTGCCATCGTGATTGCCTTCCGCGTGGCTTATTTCCTTCGCTACGAAGCTGTCATTCTGTATCCTCTGCGAAGCGCGCCGATCCCGACCTTTTACGATTACGGCTATGCCATTCTCCTTTCGCTGGGGACTTGGATTTTAATCTTTCTCATCTATGGTGTGGACAATTTCCCAGGTTTGGGAGAGTCCGCGCTGGCAGTTTCGAAGCTTATCACCGCGTGTCTTTTCTTAATCACTTCCTTGATTGCAGGGATGTACCTGGCGCAGGCGTATTACTCCCGCTTGTTATTTTTATTTCTGTCCGTACTGGTCGTTTTGTGCCTCTTTGTCACACGCCTTATTTACCAAGCAGCGTTCAAGCACCTCCGAAAACGCGGACTGGGGTTAAGGCGGGTCGTGATTGTAGGGCATTCGGAACTTGCCGCCGAATTGGGCGATCGAATCGAGCGGCACCTTGATCTCCATTACGATCTGGTTGGTTATCTAAGCCCCACTACGGGCAGAATACAGAGTAACGGGACCTCGAAGAGCATTTCCACCGAACCCATGGTGAGCGCCATGAGCGGCTCGGAAGCGATGGCCCTGGAATTAGAGAAAATGAACGTCCATGAGCTTTTATTCGCAATCCCGATCCGCCGTGAGACGGAGACGCTGGAATTTATCGCGCATTGCCAGCAGAGGGGAATCACCATTAAATCGGTGCCTGAATATTACGATTTGCATACCAGCCATATTGTGAACCTTCGAATTGACGGCATCCCTATCCTCGAAATGAAGGAGACTTCGCTTCACCCTTCGCATCAGTTTCTGAAGCGGATCATTGACCTTCTCCTGGTTCTGATCACGCTTCCCGTGACGCTGCCCGCGCTAGCGTTGACCAGCGGGGTGCTTTATCTGGTTTCAGGGCGCGTGTTCCGGGGAGAAAGCCGGGTCGGTCTTCGGGGTAAACTCTTCACCTTATATCGTTTCGATTTGAGGCCCTACGAAGATATGGAACCTTCGCCGGCAGAACCGTGGCAAGCCCGGCTTGCCCGTTTTCTGGTACGCTACAGCCTTTCGGAACTCCCGCAGATTTGGAATGTGCTGAAGGGCGACATGAGTTTTGTCGGTCCACAGGCTGAAAGCCAGGAGCGCGTGCGCCACTATTCGACCTGGCACCGGCGGCGCTTGCAACTCAAACCCGGCATTACCGGTTTGGCTCAGGTCCAGGGCTTGCGGGAAATCGACTCGTCAGACTTAAAAACAAAGTATGACCTTGAGTATGCCGCCAATTATACACCCCTGGTAGACCTGGCGCTTGTGCTGGCTACGATGAGCACGCTCCTTTCGCGGCGTAAAGCGCGGGTGAATCACCAAGGCCTTTCCAAGGAATTCCGGCCTGTCTCCCCTGACCCTCTCAACATTTCAGGAAACTAAGAAGAAATGCTCATAGTCCGGACGCCAGTAAGAATCAGCTTTGCCGGGGGAGGAACGGATTTTCCCGCCTATTACGAAAGATATGGAGGCTTGGTTCTCAGCTCCAG
The DNA here is from genome assembly GCA_050745325.1 of Terriglobia bacterium. Lineage (GTDB taxonomy): Bacteria > Acidobacteriota > Terriglobia > UBA7540 > UBA7540 > RH2-MAG17b. The sequence continues at coordinate 5,300 of JBOGJY010000445.1, read as the reverse complement.
CATTGACAAGTATGTGTACACCGTCCTGACCGAGCGGGATGACCAGCAAACACAGATCATCTCATCCGACCTGAAGGCGCTTGAATCGTGTGAGCAGATCGAGAAAATGGAATTTCAAGGGACCGACTTGGAAATCCCCTTCGCCGTTCTGAAGCATTTGCGTTGTAACGTGGGAGTCAATCTTTTCATGGCTTCGGAGGTTCCGCCGGGGACGGGGTTGGGATCTTCGGCGGCGGTCTGTGTCAATCTGCTGAAAACTCTCCGCGTATACTTGGGTTTGGATGACCAGAACCTGCCGCTTGCTGAGGAGGCGTTTCACATTGCGCGCAACATCCTGCGCTGGCCCGTCGGCAAGCAAGACGAATATGGCGTCGCAATTGGAGGAATGAAGACCGTGCAGTTCGAGGCAAGCGGCGGCGTCTCTGTAGAACCGCTCAAGCTAAGCCCGGATATGCTGATGGACCTGGAACAGAACCTGCTCCTTTTTTTCACGGGCAGTTCCCGGGCCAGCTCCGATATTTTAACCGGACAAGACCGCTCCGTGCAGCAAAACGAAGGCGCCGTTCTGGATGCTCTGGCCGAGCTGAAAGAAATGGTGCCTAAGATGCGCAAGGCGCTGGTGAACGGAAGCTTTGAGGCGTTTGGAATCATGCTGCACGATGGCTGGACGATCAAGAAACGGATTTCAAGTAAGATCTCGAATTCACGGATTGACCGCATCTATGAAGTGGCCCGGCAATCGGGCGCGCTGGGAGGAAAGATTACGGGCGCCGGAGGCGGCGGGTTCCTGCTTCTCTACTGTGACCGTGAAAACCAGGCTAATGTGCGGTCCGGCCTCGCGGAGTTTGGCCTGAAGGAGATGCGTTTCCATTTCGACTTGGGCGGGAGCCGGGTCGTATACAACGACCCTTTCTTTGATTCAAGCGGACGCGGCGGGATGCGCTGGGCATTCTCAACCAACCTCGAGCAATTGCGGCGCGTAGCGGGATCAGCGTAGAATTTTGCCTCAGGTAGACACTCCATCTCATTGAAAGAGGATACGCGCAAGATGGCTGGCGGCATCTCGAAGGCTTTTCTGCTCGCGGCGGGGCTGGGTACGCGGTTGCGGCCGCTCACGGACCGTACTCCTAAATGCCTGGTTCCCATCCAGGGCCAGCACCTGCTGAGTATCTGGCTGGATTTTTGTGAACAGCAAGGTATCCGGGAGGCGCTCATCAACACCCATCACCTTGCCGGGCAGGTGCGCGAGTGGGCCGCAAATCAGAACTCGACGGTGAAAATCAGCCTGTTTCACGAGGACTCGCTGCTTGGAAGCGCGGGGACCATCGCCGCCAATCGGGCCTTCATTGGCGAGGCCAGCGATTTCTATGTTTTCTACGCCGACAACTTAGTGCGGACGGACCTCACGCGGCTCAAGGCCTTGCACCGCCAGCATTCCGGAGTGCTCTCGATGGGGCTATTCCAGACGCCAAAGCCACAGGATTGTGGCGTTGTTACTCTCGACGTCACCGGGCGCATCACGAGTTTTGAGGAAAAACCGGCTAATCCCCGCAGTAATCTGGCCTATGCTGGACTTATTATCGCCAGGGCTTCGCTTTTTGACTACCTTCCCAGGGACCACGTTGCCGATCTTGGAAAGGATGTGTTGCCTAAGTTGGTGGGTGCGATGTGGGGCGCGCCGCTCGAGGGCTACCTTTTGGATATCGGAACTCCGGAGAATTATGCAAAGGCGCTCAAAGACTGGCCCTCGATCAATCTCGCAGGCAGACGGGATTCGGCGGCCGGGTCCTGAAACGTATTTTTGGCATCCAAGGGGCAATCTTGAAGGCGCGTTTCATTCTGCTTGACCGTGACGGCGTTATCAACCGGAAGATTCCCAATGGCTACGTCACCACGTGGAACGAGTTTTCGTTTCTTCCAGGGGCGCTCGAAGCCTTGCGCCTGCTCACTGAGGGCGGCTACAGACTCGTTGTGGTTTCGAACCAGGCGGGAGTCGGGAAAGGCCAGGTGGCGTTGTCAGCTTTAAATCAGATCACAGCGCGCTTTGTAAAAAAGGTTGAGGCGTGCGGAGGACGCATCCACAGGGTGTATTACTGCACGCATCGCAAAGACGCCCGCTGCCCGTGCCGGAAGCCTCGCCCCGGGCTTTTGCTCAAAGCTCAGCAGGAAAACAAGTTCGAATTCGCCAGCGCCTTCCTGATCGGCGATTCGGTAAGTGACTTGCTCGCAGCGGACCGCGTTGGATGCCCGATGATCATGGTAAACGGGAACCCGGCGAGCCTTCTCAAAGGGCGCGTATCCAGTCCCCAAGCTATTGTTCCAGATCTTCGCTCGGCGGTAGATTTTATTCTTAGCCGCAAGGGAGCGGCTGACCATCAAAGTCCGCCCGGCGTGGCGTGCTGAAGCCTGCGCAGTTCTGTTACACTGGCAAATCGAGCTCAGAAAGAACGGACGTGGAAGATTCGGCAAGACCTGGATGATGAGCTTTTGATTTGAAACAAGAAGTCTGGCCGTTATCATGCGGAGAGCTACAGAAATCGTCCTCGCTTTGACCGTCGTTGGCGTAACGCTGGCGTTTGGCGGGGTGCAGCCGCTCACTTATTCTCTGATGGAAATCGCCGTCTTCGCAGTTTTTGTGGCCGTGCTCGTCTGGCAGGCCCGGCAAGGACAAATCCAGCTTGCTATCCCGCTGTGGCCGGTTCTTTTCGTTCTCCTCGTCATTCTCCAGATGGTTCCTCTTCCGGCGGGGCTCATCAGCGCGATAGACCGGGCGCGCCTGCCTCCGGCCGCCATCGCAAGCATCGAGCATACGGCGGGCCATGCCCTGCCCATCAGCATTTATTCCCACGATACCCTCCTGGCGCTGATCGAGTTTTTAGCCTATCTGGGCGCTTTTGTGCTTGCCGCTTATGTCTTTGATTCCCGCCGGAGGAACAGCGTTCTTGTAAGAACTTTAATTTTTCTGGGGCTCTTTGAAGCCGCATACGGCATTGTGCAATATCTTACGGGTTGGCAAAAGATATTTACCTACAAAAAGGTTTTTTATACAGAATCAGCGACGGGGACATTTATCAATCACGACCACTTCGCTGGGTTCCTCGAACTCACCTTTCCCTTCGCGCTGGGCACCATTTTTTACTATTTTCAAATCTGGAGGGACGGGCATCGCCGCGGGCCGGCGCGGGTTGACCCCGCCACGGCGAGCTCGGCGGGCGTTCAATCGTTGTTTTACGCCTTTCTCCTGATCGTTTCCGTGGTGGCGGTTATTTTTTCGCGATCTCGCACCGGGACCTTCGCTACATTATTCACAATTATTTTTATCGGGCTTCTCGCGCAGCTCAAGACGCGCCAGAAGACATGGTTGCTGGGCCTTGCGGCCTTTGTGTTGATTGCGGTGGGCTACGGCTTGTGGATCGGTTTAAACCCTGTGCTTTCCCGGTTCGCCATGTTCGAAGGAGGTTCCAAGTATCTCGAGGCGGAGGGGAGGCTTCCTACTTGGAGATCCACTTATGAAATTGTCCGGCATCACCCGTTCACCGGAATTGGCCTGGGCACGTTCACATACGGCTTTCCCCACTTCCAGACGTACTACGTGACCCTTTATTATACCCACGCCCACAGCGATTACCTGGAACTGTTGGCGGAGACGGGCTGGCTGGGAGCCTTGCTCCTTTTCGTGCCTATATTTGTCCTGCTTATACTTATGGTGCGCTCATTCTTGACCGATACGCGGCGTTATCGTCCCGCCGTGACGCTCGGCTGCATCGGCAGCACGGTCGCTTTGTTGATTCACAGCGTCGCCGACTTCAATCTCCACATTCCGGCCAACGCGCTCGTTTTTGCTGTGATGCTAGGAATTGGGTACAAAGCAGCTTGTATTGAGCGGAGAGACGAAGGAGCGAAAGCCGCAGCCGGCCATCCGGCCGTTTCGGGGCGCGTGCCGCGTAAGTCTGGCGTTTCCTGACTCGGTAGTCGTTCATGTCGCTATGCGGCACTCCCCGTAAGAAGCCCTCACCCATCGCTACGCGGTTCCTCTTTTCCCACCGGGAGAGCGTGGCCTACGTAGGGGACGGGGAGGGGTCGCGGTTGCGTCACTGCTCTTGCATGGTCGTAACACTTCAGGGTGATGAATGCTGAGAGCTTGGTATGGGCTCGAGTCCCGCGTCCTTCTCCTTGAGCGCCTTGATGCGGTCCCGCAAATGCGCAGCCTTTTCAAATTCGAACTGGCGCGCGGCGTCGCGCATCTGCTGCTCGAGGACCGTAATCAGTTGAGTGAGGTCATCCTGTGATGATGGCTCCGGCTGATCTTCCAATGCGGGTAACGGCGCGTAATCCGCTTCTACGATCCCAGCCAACTCCATATCGACAGGCTTGATAATCGACTGCGGCGTGATGCCATTTTCCTCATTGTAGTGAAGCTGCTTGGCCCTGCGCCGCATCGTCTCGCCGATGGCGTAGCGCATGGAATCGGTCATCGTGTCGCCGTAAAGAATCGCCCTGCCGTGAACGTTGCGAGCGGCGCGGCCCATGGTTTGAATCAGCGAGCCTCCCGACCTTAAGAATCCTTCTTTGTCCGCATCAAGCACGGCCACAAGCGAGACTTCCGGCAAGTCCAGCCCTTCGCGCAGGAGGTTGATGCCAATCAAGACGTCGAATTCGCCGCGCCGCAGGCTGCGCAGAATCTTCACGCGGTCGAGCGTATCGATCTCGGAATGCAAGTACCGGCACCGCACTCCAACCTCCGTGTAATACTCCGCAAGGTCTTCGGACATGCGTTTGGTGAGCGTCGTCACCAATACTCTCTCGCCCGCCTCAACGCGCTTGTGAATTTCGGCCAGCAAGTCGTCAATCTGGTTGCGCGTGGGCCGCACCTCAATTTCCGGGTCGATCAAGCCGGTGGGGCGGATCACCTGCTCCACCACGATGCCAGCGGCCTGAGTGAGCTCGTAGGGTCCGGGCGTGGCGGAGACGAAGACCGCCTGCCCGATGCGGTGCTCAAACTCTTCAAATGTCAGCGGCCTGTTGTCGAGAGCCGAGGGCAGCCGGAAGCCGTAATCCACAAGGACCTGCTTGCGCGACCGGTCGCCGCGATACATGCCGCGAATCTGGGGGATGGTCTGGTGGCTCTCGTCGATCACCATCAGTGTGTCTTGCGGAATGTAATCGAGCAGGGTTGGGGGCGGCTCGCCGGGGAGACGGCCGGACAAGTGCCGGGAGTAATTCTCAATACCGTGGCAATAGCCCATCTCCTTCATGATCTCGAGGTCAAACATGGTTCGCTGATGCAGCCGCTGCGCCTC
>JBOGJY010000444.1:0-9991 GCA_050745325.1 Terriglobia bacterium | reverse complement strand
AACTGGACTAGGCGAGGATTGTTAACCTGCGAACTCACCACGCCGAAGCCCGACGTTCCCTGGGTCTGTCCAGGAGGTCCAAATTGGGGCCGGTTAAACAGGTTAAAGAACTCCGCGCGGAATTGTACACCCATTCTTTCGTTCGCGCCGAAGTTAGTGGTCTTGAACAAGGCAACATCCCAGTTGTTAGTTCCTTCGATTCTCAAACGTGGATCCACCCGCGACTCATCACCGTAGGTGAACGCCAGTGGCTGGGTAAAGCAGGCGGTATTGAACCACTCGCCGAGTCTGCTCTCCGGGCTGCCAGAAAGATTCGGATTGCAACCCGCAACAACGTTAGGAACCGAGCCGCCGCCATCGGAGTTGGTCAGATTTTGAGACGTTCCGAGCTTCATCGGGAAGCCGGCTTGGAACGTGGTGATCCCGTCCAAACCCCACCCGGAAATGAGCTTGTCGGCGAGGCCGCTTGCCCCGGAAAGGAACTTCTGGCCGTGCCCGATAGGTAGATTTTGCACGTAGCTGACCACCAGGCGCTGCGAGACATCTTGGGAGGAGAGCGAGTAAGACGATCCCTTGATGTTGTTCCAATCGAGCACGCCGGCCACTCCACCCGTGCTCCCTTCGAGCCAGCTTGAAACCGAATCCGTGTCGGTGATGAGCTTGGCATTGGTATAGGCTGCGAGCAGCGTACCGCCGCCGCGGAACCGCCGCTGCACCTTCATTTGGAAAGAGTGATAAATACTGTCACCCCAGGGGGAGCCCGCAAGACTAACGCCTGTGTATTGCGGATAGGGGCGCAGCAACTGTCCTGCCGCCACTTGCGGGTTAGAGAGGGGTCCGCTCGTGATCAAGCCGAAGAATGGGTTAGACACCGTCGCTTGCAGCGCGGTTCCCAGCGCCAAGTCACTATCCGGGAGTTGGTTAATGTTCTGGTTGTTGGTCTGAAGGTGTACACCTCTTGATCCGGCGTAGGCAACATCCAGGAAGAAACCGCCCGGCAATTGGCGCTGGATATCGAAGTTCCACTGCTGCATGTATCCGGGCGTTTCAGTAGGATAAGGATCGCCCGCGCCGCCGGCGTTGAGGAAGATTTGGTTCAAATTGGGCGCGCGGCCCGGCGGCTGAACGACTCCGCTAGGAAATGGGTTGCTGAAGTTGCCGAAGGGTGTAACGCCTCCATTGATGCTGGCCACGTAAGGCGTGCTGACGCTGTTTACCGGGTCGTTGTTGGGACTCAAACTCCACGAAACGACGCTGGGAATCCAGAAAATCCCATATCCACCGCGGATCACGGTCTGCTTCCCAAGCTGGTAGGCAAACCCAAAGCGCGGCGCAAATTGCTTATAGTCCGTGTTGACCGGGTTTGCATTGGTCCGCAGGGGGGAGTCAACCAAGGCCATTTGGCCTTTCAAGGGCAAGCCGGTTTGCTGAGCGAGTGGGCTCGGTGCATTTAAGTCCCATAGACTCAATCGGTTGAATCGCTCAGACCACGCGCCAGGAATCTCATAGCGCAGCCCGAGGTTGAGCGTAAGCTTATGAGTAGCCTGCCATGTATCGCCAATGTAGAAAGCACGATAAGCCTGCTGACCGGCAACCAGCGAGGGAAGACTGTTGTTGCCGCCGCTCGGATAGCCCAGAAGGTAGGAAGCAAAGCCGAATCCTCCCGTGCCGTTATTGGGAGCGCTCGAGCTAAAGCCGCGGTCAAAGGTGAAAATGCCGCTCCCGATGTTGGTCTGCGAATAGTTGTGCTGCAGCACCAGAAATTGCGCGCCGCCCCTGAGGGTGTGGCGTCCCCGGATGTTGGTGAGATCTCCGGCAACATAGAAGTTGTTGTCACGCGCAAAAATCACGCTTCCAGCTCCCTGTGTGCCGAAAAGATCGCCCGACATATCCTGAACGTTGGGAGTGGGGAACGTCCGCAAGGAAGAGGGTATCTCCGAATTAAGGGTTGCGGGCCAGCCGATGGAGGTGAGGTCGTAGCCCGCGTCAGGCACGGACCGGTTGTAAGCTTCACGGTCGAATCCAACGTGGATATCGCTGAGCAGTGTAGGTGTGAAGCTGTAGGTATCGTCGAGCACGGAATCATCGGTGGTAAACGTTTCCACGCACCGGTCCTGACATACGCCGGTCTTGAACGGATCGATCGACAAATTCAAATTTGACCAGCGCGAGAACCGCGCAAACATGTGCTGCTTGTCGCTGATATTCTGGTCCACTCGAGCCGTGTATTCGTCATTGTCGCCACCTACGCTCATATTGGTGACGAAGTTATCAACGTTGGTAAATTGCTGCCCAGCCGCGTTGGGTGACGGCCACAAACTCTCGAGTTTCGCCGCCGTCGGATTAATCGACGTGAGCACGTTTCCGGTAAAAGCCATCCTTGGGGATGTCAGTTGACCATTCGAGCCTGCAGCGCAAGGTCCGCTTTGGCACGCGACAGGGCTGTAGAGTTGAATAAGGTTGCCGTTTGCGTCTTTGAGCTGCGAGAAATCACCAATCCGCTCCGCGGCGGTCGGCACCGTGTCCTCAAACGATTGCCCTTGCCTCACCCGGAAACCTTCATAGCTGAAAAACCAGAACGTTTTGTTGCGCCCGTCGTAAACGCCTGGAATATAAAGAGGGCCTCCCACGTTCGCGCCAAACTGGTTCTGGGTGAAAGCTCCCACCCCAATCCCGGCCTGATTGTCGAAGAAGTCGTTGGCGTTCAAAGCTTTGTTACGCAAATATTCGTAAGCTTCCCCGTGAATTTGGTTGGTCCCCGTTTTGGTCGTGAGGTTCATCACTCCGCCAGCGAAGCGCCCCCACTCGGGCCCCAGGTTATCCGTCTGAACTTTGAATTCCTCAATAGAATCCTGGGTTGGGACAAAGGATGGAAGGTTGAGATAGCCGTTATTCTCGGGCACGCCGTCCAGAACGATGGCGCTCTCGTTTCCGAATGCGCCATTGATCTGGTAATTGTTGAAAGCAAAAGGATTAGCTCCTGTCGGGGTTCCTTGAGATTGTCCCTGTGGAATCACCGACGGGACAAGAGACATTAGATTAAAGACGTTTCGGCCATTTAGAGGCATTTCGCCCACCGCACGCCCCTCGATCACCTGCCCCAGCGACGAAGTTGCCGGTTGCAGCAACGGAGTGGCCGCCGTCACTTCAATACTTTGGGTGACAGAACCCAATTGCATGGCCACGTCGATCCTGTAGCTTCCCTGAACCTGCACGTCAATGGGCGAGCGGGTGAAGTGCTTGAACCCGTCCTTCTCCGCGTCAATGCGATAACTGCCCGGTTGGACGTTCACAAACGCGTATATGCCGTCTGCATTCGTCGTTGAAACCACCTTGCCGTTCGTGCCCATGTTGGTCAGGGTCACTTGAACACCGGGAACCACCCCTCCCGAAGGGTCAGTTATTGTACCTGTGAGCGAGCCAAAAGTGGTCTGGCCCAGTAGCACGCTAGAAAACAGGAAAAGTAACGCCGCCCCTGTCACCAGGAATCCTAGACTCCGTCTCATAGAGGTATCCTCCCATTCGCTGTGAAGAAATTTTCTAACCGCCTGCGTTGGGGTTGGTGTCGGTCGCAGGTCATCCTCTAAACCCCGCCAAATGCCCTTCGCACAATCCTTGAATGATACGCTATTTCGCAAGGTGTTAACATGTGAAATCATTGTTAATACTAATAATTAAGTGTAAACTATTATAAATAAACGGGTTAATTAAATTAACTATTTGACGGATTGGAGAAGTTTCATCTCCTGTTAACGGTCTTTTGGCTATTTTGCTTCCTGCCCTGTGGGGCGTCAATGTGAAAAACTTGTGGAGAGGGGTATAATTCATTGACGCTCTGAGCCGGAGGGGTCGCAGACGTGGCCGAAAAGTGGGGGAGGACATCATGGCGACTTCGGGACACCGTTTGGCGCACCGGAAGGATGTGACCCTAGACGAGCGATGGCAGCTTGTCCAGCGTATTGCCGCAAGTCCTGCATTTCAAAAATCAGCCCGGCTACGTAACCTTCTACTTTATCTGACCAAGCAGGCGCTTTCCGGGTCTGCAAGCGACCTGACAGAGCAAAAGATTGGCCATGCTGTGATGGGGAAGCCCGCCGATTACAGCCCTCTCGAGGACAGCTCGGTTCGGGTTCACGTCCGCCAGCTCCGGCTGAAGCTTCACGAATATTTTGATTCCTCCGGGCATGCCGAGCCGCTGACTGTTGAAATCCCCAAAGGAGGTTACGCTCCACTTTTCCACGGCAGAAAGGTGAACGGCGAAGCGCCCGGAAGCCTATCCGGAGAGCCGCGGCCCCGGCGCACGGTGTGGAACATCATCCCCTGGGTCATCGTTGGCGCTTTAGCAATCTTGTGCTCGGTTCTTTTTGTAAAACACCGGGCGGGCACCCTCCAGAGCGATTCTGCTGCGTCCCGGGCAAATTCCGCCCCTCCCTGGCCATTGTCGGAGGTCTTTGACGGGACACACGGAACGGACATTGTGACGGCAGACGCCAATTATGGGATGCTCTGCATCATTCGCAATAAGTTTGGGTCACTGCAAGACTATTTACGTCCTGGCTTTCCTCAAGACTTTTTGCCCCAGCCTCGCGGCGGCGCCCCCAACCTTTTAACCGGCTATATTCAAAGGTCCTTATTGACCTCTTTTGCTGACGTTGCCAACGCCATCAAGCTGCTCCGTTTGGCCGGTCCTTATCAAAATCGGGTTCGCGTCCTCTCCGCGCGCGACCTCCGGCTTCGAGACCTGGATACGGGCAACTATATTTTTCTTGGAAGCGACACGTCGAACCCCTGGGTCTCGCTTTTTGAGCCGCGCCTCAACTTCTCTGAAGTGGCGGAAAGGGTGATTGGCGGAAAGTCCTTTGTGAACCGGAACCCTTTCCCAGGAGAGCAACAGGACTATTTAGGACACGTCTGTACGGCCGCGGCGTGCAACGACTATGCAACCATTTCGCTGCTTCCCAACCAGGAAAGCAACGGGAATGTTCTCATCCTCCAGGGCCTTGAGCAGGAGGGAACCGAGGCCGCTGGCGATTTCCTCGCTGATCCGAACAACCGGCTTGAGTTATATCAGGCTCTTGGTTTTTCCGGTCCCCCGAAAAAACCTGTATATTTCGAAGCTCTCATCCGCACTGAGGCGGTGGGGAGCGCCCCAAGCTCCATCAGGATTGTTACTACCCGCATCATCCACTAACCATCCGGGCGCGCCTAAATAGAAGGGCAGAAAAAGGCTTGGCGCAGTCGGGTCATCCGCGTCCGATAAAAGGCATGTTGGTGGCCATCACGGTCATGAACTGCACGTTCGCTTCCAAGGGCAAGCGCGCGATGTAAAGGACGGCTTCGGCCACGTGCTGAACGTCGATAAACGGTTCGGGTTTGGAGGCGCCGCCCGACATTCGCTTCGACATTTCAGTGGCGGCGTTGCCAATGTCAATCTGGCTGCAGGCGATATCGTGTTGGCGGCCGTCAAGCGAAATGCACTTGGTCAGCCCCGTGACCGCGTGCTTTGTGGCCGTGTAGGGCGCCGAATTGGGCCGCGGAGCGTGAGCCGAGAGTGAACCGTTATTGATAATGCGCCCGCCGCGCGGCTGTTGCGCCTTCATCAGCTTGATGGCTTCCTGAGCGCACAGGAATGATCCTGTCAGGTTGACGGCCACCACCGCATTCCATTGTTCCAAAGTGATGTCCTCCATCGGAAGGCCCGGCGCGCCCATGCCGGCGTTATTGAAGAGCACATCCAGACGGCCAAAAGCCTCCCGGGCCTTTGAAAACAGCGCCTGGACGGAATCAATCCGGGTAACATCAGTGGGCACAGAAAGCATTTTGCCGCCTGAGGGATTAGCCAGCGCCGCGGTCTCCTCCAACGCAGGCGCGCGCCGGCCGGCCAAAACCACCGAAAACCCTGCGGATTGCAAAGCGAGGCTGACCGCGCGGCCAATGCCGCTGCCCCCGCCGGTGACGAGAGCGATCTTAGGTGTCATGTTTGTTGCCATCCTTTCGTTTGCGCTTACCGATCATTGCAAAAGCCCGTCCTATCACTTGGGCCGCGCGAAGTACCCTAACCTGCTGCAGCGAGTGGAAAGTGACGAGCCCGCCCGGGCAAAGTGTGCGAGCGGCTTTTGCTCATGACTCATCAGAACGTGTGAACAAAATCGTTCGATAGGAAAAATCCTCACGCAAAGGCGCGAAGTCGCCAAGTTTCGCAAAGTAAATAGAAGAGTTTCCCTTTGCGCTTCTTGGCGACTTCGCCTCTTTGCGTGAGACTGTTGTTTTTTTCACGGCTTCTCACTTGTCCCCGTTGTCACTGCCTTTCAGGAATCCCCTATATTGATTTCACCGGCATGGTGACCACGTCTTCGATGGCGGCCACCTCACGGGTGACGAACGGTTCTCCGTACCGCACCCCGATCATGAGTCCGAAGTGCCGGGCGAGCGACCCGACGCGCTCGCGCAAGTCTGACTGCGAGGGAAACAGGTTCTGCTGGTCTTTCTTAGGAGAGAACTGCGATGAATAGGCAAGAACAGCCTTCAGCTTCTTTTCAAACTGCCGCGTGATATCTACCACGAAAACTGGGCGCTCCGAAGGCACGTACATTGTGGCGTAGATGATCTTGTAAGGCCGGAAGGGCTTTCCTTCGATGGGCGCCTTCGAAAGTCCGGCCAGGAAGCAAGCTTCGTAGCCAATCTGTCCCGCCGTGTAATGGTCCGGATGGCGGCCCTCCCAGTAGGGCAGGATCACGGTGCGCGGCTGCAAAGCGCGGATGCGCCCGGCGATCTTCAGCTTATAGTCACGGGAATGCTCAAGCGCCGCGTCGGGCAGTCCCAGATTCTCACGATGAGCAATGCCCATCACGCGCGAGGCCCGCGCCGATTCCTTTGACCGCAGCCCGGCGCTTCCGCGCGTGCCGGATTCGCCCCCGGTCAGATCGAGCAGGCCCACCTTGTAACCGGCCTCGACCATCTTGATGATTGTCCCCCCGCAGGTCAGCTCCGTGTCGTCCGGATGGGCGGTGATGGAAAGCAGATCGAGTTTCATGTTCGTCCTTTTCCGGGCGGGCTGTGTAGCGGCGGGTTTATCCCGCCATAACTCCGCTCTTCTCAGCACGACTGGCGGCATAAAGCCGCCTCTACCGGGTTTTCAACGACCTTCTGCAACAAGCAGCCCAATGAATTCCTTTTCGTCAAGCCGGTGTTGAAACGCCTTCCGGCCGTTCACAAAAACCACCGGAATCGCTTCCTTAAATTTCGAGAACGCCTCGGGATCCTCAAGGATATTCACTTCTTCCCAGCCGAAAGCATTCTCTTGCTGGAGGCGGCGCAACTGCTCCTTCACCTTGTCACAGAGGCAGCAGCCGGGCTTCGCATAAACCACGACTTGATTTTTCAGGGCCAAGAATGAATTCTATGCAAGCGGACCGGGAGGGGTCAAGGAGACTGCTATGAAACCGAAACGGCGCGCCAAGGAAGATTCCCTCGAAGGGCAAGTGGCGTTGGTTACGGGCGCCGCGCGAAGGATTGGCCGGGCCATTGCGCTTGCGCTTGCGGGCGCTGGCGCACACGTGGTCATAAGTTACAACACGTCGAAGGAAGAGGCGGAGGCGGTTGCCGGTGAAATCAGCGGGCTCGGAGTTCGATCCCTTGCAGTGCGCGCGGATGTTGCCAAACCCCGCGAGGTGGAAAGGATGTTCGAGAAGGTGCAAAAGCAATTCAGCCGTCTCGACCTTCTCGTCAATAACGCCGGAGTGTTCTTCCCGGTCCGCTGGGACAGGTTGACCGAAAGCGACTGGGACCGCGCGCTGGGAACAAACCTGAAAGGGCAGTTCTTTTGCGCCCAGGCTGCGGCCCGTCTGATGGCTCACCAAACGCGCGGTCAGATCGTCAATCTGTCTTCTCTAGGCGGCATCCAGCCCTGGCCCGCCTATATGCACTATTGTTCCTCAAAGGCAGGGCTGATTATGCTGACCAAGTGCCTGGCGCGTGCGCTAGCCCCCAGAATCCTGGTGAACACGATTGCGCCCGGAACCATCCTATTTCCAGGTGAGGAGCGCGATCCCACCATGAAAAAAATCATCCGCCGGACGCCGCTTAAGAAGGGTGGACGGGCGGAAGATATCGCCAGCCTGGTTGTGTTTCTTGCCACCCAAAATCGCTTCACTACCGGACAGATGTTTGTAGTGGACGGCGGTAAGTCGATTGCATGACAGCGGCTTTTTCGGCAAGCTGCGCCAAAAAATTTGGCCAGAACCCCTCACCCAGCTTGCTGAGTTTACCCTGAGCGGAGGGAAGAATCGAAGCCTCTCTAACAGGTTGCTGAAAAACGTGTAGCGGCGGTTTATCCAGCCAACCCGCATTGAGATTATTCGACTTGTGGCGACGTAAAGTCGCCGCTACACCGTTAACGCGGGGGTTTTCAGCAACCTGCTAAAGGCGGTGTCTCAGTTTGATGTAGAGGTGGCTTTATGCCGCCACAATATGGCGGGGTTATCCCGCCGCTACACCCGAAACTGCGACACTACCTCTCCAAAAAATGTTTTGCTTGGCATCACAAATGGTTTTTCAATCTACCTCCTTTATTTTCTTCAGATTAAAGCTCCAACGACCACTTCAGGGCGCCTTTTTCTCCATTCGCCGCGATGAAGTTGCACCGGGGCCGCCTTGCATACTACTTTGCAATGTGAGAAGCTGCATCGCCGGAAACGGCGTTTCAGGAACAACATGAATCGAACCGCCCTTCGCCGCAAGGCTCACATGTTCAGTCTGCGCCTCCGCGAGCTGCGGATGATCGCCTGGGGCCTGGTCAACAAGCGCCACCCCATTGACGTCCACCTGATTCCGATCCGCCGCTGCAATCTTGCCTGCGCCTACTGTAACGAATACGACGATTTCTCCAAACCGGTTCCCCTGCCGGAATTGAAAAAGCGCGTGGATAAACTTGCGGCGCTCGGGACAACCATTATTACCATCAGCGGCGGCGAGCCGCTCCTTCATCCGGAATTGGACCAGGTCATCCGCCACATCCGGCGGCGCGGAATCATCGCGGGGCTGATTACCAACGGCTATCTCCTGGTTCCGGCGCGCATCAAGGAGCTGAACCGCGCCGGACTCGATCATCTGCAGATCAGCATTGATAATGTGGCGCCGGACGACACGTCGAAAAAAAGTCTGAAAGTGCTGGACCAGAAGCTTCGCCTGCTCGCTGAGCACGCCGAATTCGCGGTGAACATCAATTCTGTTCTCGGCAGCGCCGTGCAAAATCCAGAGGACGCCATCACCGTGGCCCGCCGCGCCAAAGAGCTTGGCTTCTCGACCACGGTCGGCATTATTCACGATCATTCCGGCCAGCTCATGCCGCTCAGCGAAGACCAGCAGAGGATTTTCAACGAGGTGCGTTTCCTGGGCAAACATTCTTACTCGCGCTTTTACGAGGTTTTTCAGGATAACATCGCCCGCGGCCGGGAAAACAACTGGCGATGCCGCGCCGGCAGCCGCTACCTCTATATCTGCGAGGACGGCCTTGTGCATTATTGTTCCCAGCAGCGCGGCTACCCGGCGATTCCGCTCGCGGAATATACGCAAGAGCGCCTGAAACACGAATACCTCACTGAAAAGTCGTGTGCCCCGCGCTGCACGGTTTCCTGTGTACAGGTCATCGGCATGTTCGACAATTGGCGCGACCCTCAGACCCGGAGAGCATTCGGCGGCTCATCACCACTCGCTCAAATTGAATCCACCACGCTCGCCAGTAAAAATTGAACTGTTAGCCTTAACCCCATTCATTTTGCGCGCGAGCGTCCACCCTTGTAGCGCAGAGTTTTGCTGTTAAAACTCTGCGGCATTTTTGTCTGGACCTGCGAAAAGCCGCAGAGTTTTAACAACAAAACTCTGCGCTACAGGGCGCCCTAAAGATTAGAAAATGGCAGGGGAAGAGGGTTCTAGTCCAAAGGGAGTTCCCGGCTCTGCCGGGGTGGCAGTAGAAGTTTGACCGTTCCGGGAG
>JBOGJY010000443.1:0-14075 GCA_050745325.1 Terriglobia bacterium | reverse complement strand
ACCGTGGGTCTTTCATCGGGCGCGAGAACCCACGGTCAGAAAAGCACTGGCCGTGGCACCCGGCTTTTCTAGTTTCAGATTTTCGATTTGCCATTGAGAAATGCCGCAGCGTTGGGACGACAAACGCTGCGCTACAAAGCGGCAGCCAGCGGAAATAGCCTAGCGCCGCCCTTTAGGGCGGCATGCCGGGCGGTAAAGAGTCTGTGTGACAACGCCGGAAAAGGCGCTGTAGCGGCGGCGTCTCGCCGCCGAAACGATTGAAAACAAAGCACGGCGGCGGGGACGCCGCCGCTACAACCGCAGTTGTCACACAGACTCCTCAGCCCGGCACATGCCGCCCCAAAAGGGCAGCCCTACTTTTTTATGCCCGCCTGCTTCGGCTTCCGGTTCCGGCCCCCAGACTCCTGAAGGTCTGTGCAGCCAGGTCAATCAAGAGCCGCGCCGCCGGTGATAGGAATTTAGCCCGCCAGCGTACCAGCCCAATGGTACGGCGCGGCTCAGGCCGTTCGAGTTCCAGCAGTTTCACGCCGGAGTGTTTGAATCTGTGGCGGCCCATCTCCGGAAGCAGCGTAATGCCATGCCCAGCGGCCACCATGGCCAGGAGGGTGTCGAACTGCCCGGCTTCAAAAACGATATTGAGGCTCAAATGTGACCGCTTGCAGAGGTTGAGGACGTCGTCACGGAAGCAATGGCCGTCCTTGAGCAGCAGGAAAGGCTCCTCCGCCACTTCGTCGAAACTAATCCGCCGCCGGCGCTGGCGCAAGAGGCGATGGTGGCCCGGAAGAGCAAGAAGCATACGGTCGCTTAAAGTAGCTTCCGCGACGAACTCGGAGCCTGGAACGGGCAGACTGAGAAGCGCGAGATCAAGCTCGCCGCCAGCCAGGCGCGCTGTCAACGAGTGTGTGAGGTCCTCACAAATGGTGGCCGTGATGCTGGGGCCGGCCATCCGAAACGCCCGCAGCAGCGAGGGCAGCAAATAGGGGGCAACGGTTGGGATCACGCCCAGCGAGACGTGGCCCTGACGCAGCCCCTTAATTTCCTCAATGTCATGCCTGGCGCCTTCGATCTCCAGGAGCACGCGCTGGGCGTGCTGCTGAAAACGCTCGCCAAAAGGGGTCAGGGTTATTTTCCGGCCCAAACGGTTGAAAAGCCGCGCGCCCAACTCGTCTTCCAGCTTGCGAATCTGCTGGCTCAGCGAGGGCTGCGCCACGTGTTCGTGCGCCGCGGCGCGGGTAAAAGAACTGAATTGGGTTACTGCCTGGAAATAACGAAGTTGGTGCAATTCCATATGCGTGGCCTATGGGAACCATAGAAAGCATATATTGGACCTATCGGTTGAGACAAGATAACTTTGTGAGCTAAGAAAATAAATCTTACCTACGAGGAGAAAAACTGATGGCTCGCATTGCCCGAGAGGTGGTTCAAAAGGCGGGGATTGACATTAGTAAGCTGCTGGACATGCTGACTCGCAACGCTTCCGCCGAACTCACAACTTTCTATTATTACACGATTCTTCGCGTCAACTTAATCGGGTTAGACGGTGAGGGATTGAAGGAGATTACCGAGGACGCGCGCATCGAAGACCGCAATCATTTTGAGGTTCTTGTCCCCAGGATTTATGAGCTGGGCGGCGAGCTGCCCGACAACATGAACGCATTCCACGACATTTCCGCCTGCCCGCCCGCGCACTTGCCCAAAGACCCCAGGGATGTCAACGCGATGCTTCAGGTTCTGGTGAGCGCCGAACGCTGCGCGATCGCAGGTTATACCGCGATCTGCAACTACACGTTCGGGAAGGATCACCGGACCTATGATCTTTCGCTGGGCATCCTGCACGAGGAAATCGAGCACGAAGCGTGGTTCTCGGAATTCCTCGGTGAGGGGCCTTCCGGGCATTTCCGCCGTTCGGGTACGGGCTCGGAGCGTAACTCTCCCTATACTTCCAAGTTTATGCCTCACTGAGATGCAATTGCTTCGTTCATTCCTCCTCTGACTTTGGAGGATCGCGCCGGGCGGCATGTGCCCGGCGCCGGACAAGGTGAAGGGGCGGGGCGGACCTAGACTAACCATCGAGCGCCGCCCCGCCTGCTCTCATCTTGCCGCCGCACAGCTTGTGATGGGTTGAGAAGCCCGGGCCAGAATATCCTTCCGCTTATACCAATTTTCGGTCAAACATAGGATTTAAGTGTGGGGCTGGAATACATCACGGTGTCATTCTGAGCGTAGCGAAGAATCTGCTTTTCTCACGCCTTACAAGCAGATCCTTCGCTGCGCTCAGGATGACATCACCTGCAACATTCCACTAAACAGTCCCATGGTTGACGTCAAGTCCGTATTACCGCTCGCCAAGCCGCCCAGAAGCACTCCCCAGATGCAAAATATCTGAAGCCAATATGTTCACAGGAAACTCCTTTCCGCGGGCCCGCGGATGGGCAACCAGCAGCCCGAATTGACGTCACACAGCGAGTTCGGAATTAGTATTTGGGCGCGGGCATCCGGTTCTCGTATTACAATCTAGCTTACTCAAATCTATGCAAGAGCAGCGGCAGAAACAAGCATCAGCGGGGAGGGCAAGGACGAGCATCCCTTTTGACGCGCTTGAGCGCGCGGTGGGAAAGGGAGGTTTGCTTTCACGGCCTGAAGACTTGATGCTTTATGAATATGACGGCCTTTCCTCGCAGGGGCTGCCGGACGCGGTGGTGTTTCCGGCTTCTACAGCGGAAGTCGCGGCGGTGGTGAAGCTCGCGGCGGAACACGAGGTTCCCGTGACCGCGCGCGGGGCGGGGACGGGATTGAGCGGCGGCGCCGTGGTGACGCAGGGCGGCATCGTCGTTAGCCTCGCGCGGATGAAGAAGATTCTCGAAATCGATGCGGAAAACCAGCGGGCGCGAGCGCAGCCGGGGGTGGTGAATCTTGATCTCTCGCTCGCAGCTTCAGAATATGGCTATTACTACGCGCCAGACCCCTCCAGCCAAAAGGCCTGCACGCTGGGTGGGAACGTGGCGGAGAATTCCGGAGGCCCGCACACGCTGGCCAACGGTGTGACCACGAATCACGTGCTGGGCCTCGAGATGGTGCTTCCGGACGGGTCCGTCGTTCGTACCGGAGGGTCGTGCTTGGAGGCGCCGGGCTACGATGTGCGTGGGCTTGTAATTGGCTCCGAGGGGACGTTTGGGATTGTTACGGAGATCATCGTGCGGCTTTGCCGCAAACCCGAGGCGGTGAAAACATTGCTTGCGGTCTACGACCGGTGCTCCGATGCGACGCAAACCGTGGCTGCGATCACGGCTCGCGGCATCACGCCGGCGGCCCTCGAAATGATGGATGGATTGATGCTTCGCGCCTTGGAGGACGCGACGCACGCCGGCTTTCCGGTGGATGCCGCCGCCGTTCTGCTGATCGAAATCGAGGGGTTGCGCGAGGCGGTGGAGGAAGGCGCTGAGCAGATCGAATCCGTCTGCCGTGAAAACAACGCGCGCGAGGTCCGCCTGGCGAAGACCGAGCACGAGCGGGAGCTCCTCTGGCGCGGGCGCAAGAATGCCTTCGGCGCCATCGGGCGCATGAGCCCAAGCTTCTACGTGCAGGACGGAGTGATCCCGCGCACGCGGTTGCCTGAAATTATGGAGTACATGGAGCAGGTGGAGAAAAAGTACGGCTTGAGGATCGCCAACATTTTTCACGCCGGTGACGGCAACCTGCATCCGCTCATTATGTATGACTTGCGGGACGCGGACGAGACGCGGCGGGTGATGCGGGCGGCTCAAGAGATCATCGCTAAATGCGCCGAGCTCGGCGGCTCGATCACCGGTGAGCATGGCGTGGGCCTCGAAAAGAACGAGTTGATGCCGCTGCTTTTTTCCGAAGATGATCTCGCCATGATGCGCAATATCAAGCGGGTTTTCAACCCGCGCGGAACGTTCAATCCGGGCAAAGTGCTTCCCACCGGCAAGATGTGCGGGGAGTTGCGCGTTCAGCCTGTGGGAGCGTGAGGCCGTTTTTTTTATTGGGCTGCCGAGCGGCCCGCGCATTCGTTCTTCAAAGCGCAGAGGCGAAGTTATGAGTCAAGCTCGAATATCACTCCATGGACTATCGGTTATCGTGGGTGAGGGCAATCACGTGGACGACGCCGGGGCGCGCGCTGCGTTTGCCGTGGATGGCATTGTTCCGCAGTGCGCTGTCTTCCCCCGCTCGGAAGACGAAGTGGCGCGAGTGCTGAAGAGGGCGGCGGAAAGCGGCCTGGCTGTGATTCCTTGCCGCAATGCTACCAAGCTTGGTATAGGCGGTGTTCCGCAAAGATATGACGTTGCGCTCGGTCTCAAGAACCTCGGGGAGATCAGACATTTCGAGCCGGCGGACCTCACGGTGAGCGCCGAACCGGGCATCGAGCTGGCCGCCTTTCAGCGTTTTCTTAAGCCTCACCGGTTATGGCTCCCATTCGATCCGCCCGGAGCTGGCCGCGCCAGCCTGGGTGGTATTGTGGCGGCGAATTCGTCGGGTCCTCTGCGGCTGAAGTATGGGGCGCCGCGTGACTGCGTGCTCGGCATGAAGATTGCCACCACCGACGGCAAAATCGTTAAAACTGGCGGCCGCGTGGTGAAGAACGTCGCCGGATATGACCTCTCGCGGCTCTTGACTGGCTCTTATGGCACGCTCGGCGTAATCGTTGAAATTAGCTTCAAGCTGTTCCCATTGCCCGCTGCGCGGTCGTCCTGGCGGGTGCTGGTGGCGAACCTCGATTCGGCCCACGAATTTCGCCGCAAAATTTTGCAGTCGCCGCTCGGCCCGTCGCGGATGGCGTTGCTCGATGGCGCCGCCGCGGCCTTCGCACATGGGAATGCGCCTGATGAATTCGAAAGAGACTTTGAAATCTGGATGGAGTTCAGCGGGTCGGAGCGTGTGCTCGAGCGCTGCGCGCAAACTCTCGGCGAATTGTCCCAGGCCGCAGGCGTTGCCGCTGGTGCGCTTGAAGATGGCGCGGCGGAGGCGGGCTGGGAGCGCATTGCGGATTTTTCCTCCATTCTTCCGGCGGGTTCAGGACATCTCATTGTGTTTAGAGCGACGCTGCCCATTGCTTCAAGCGAAGGCTTTGTGGGACTCATCGCCTGCGAGGCGAAAAAAATTGGCGCGCGCTGTGCGTGCTTTTGCCAGAATGGAGTGGGCATCGTTCGGGCGTGCCTGATGCCCGGAGAGCTTGACTCCGGGCTCGTGGCAGCGGTCGCAAAGTTGCGCGCGGAGGCCGTCGAGCGCGGAGGCGCTCTGGTGATTGAACAATGCCCCGCTGAAATGAAGAAACACGTTGACGTCTGGGGGCCCGCAGGCAATGATTTTGGCCTGATGCGCAAATTGAAAGAGCTTTGGGATCCCAAGGGCACACTTTCACCGGGGCGGTTTGTGGGCGGTCTATAGACCGTGTGTGACACTCGCAATGCCGTGACGGCTTCTGGTCGCGCGGCGAGCGCGTACCCGCGAAATCGAAAGGATCAAATTGTCTTTAACGCCTGAAATACTGACTCCAGCGCCCGGAAAAAGTAACTACGGCCCTGGTGAAGCGCCGCACTGGGATGACTACTCGAAGTGTATTCATTGCGGTCTCTGCCTGAATAGCTGCCCTACCTATCGCGTGCTCGGCCAGGAGATGGATTCCCCGCGCGGGCGAATCTATCAGATGATCCAGGTAGATCGCGGCCGGCTGGAACTGGGCGAGAGTTTCGTGCGCCACATCAATCTGTGCCTGGATTGCCGCGCCTGCGAAACGGCCTGCCCCTCTGGAGTGCAATACGGGCGGTTGGTCGAAGCGGCCCGCGGCCAGATCGAGCAATACTCGCATCGGCCGCCTCTGAGCGCCTTCCTGCGGGACGTTTTCTTCCGGCGCCTCCTTCCGCATCCCAGGCGTTTGAGGGCCGTAGGGAGCCTTCTGCGGGCCTATCAACGCTCAGGCGTGGAAAGGGCAGTCCAGGCGTCCGGCCTGCTCAAGATTCTACCCGGTAATTTTAATCAGATCTCGCGCCTGGCGCCGCGAATGGAGAAACCATTCTTCTTCAGCCGCCTGGGCAGCATTATCCCTGCTGTGGGGGCGCGCCGCTATCGCGTGGCTTTCCTGGCGGGCTGCATCGCCCAGGTTGCTTTTGCGCGGCTTAATGACGCTACGGTGCGTGTCCTCACCCGCAATGGTTGTGAAGTGACAATACCTGCGGATCAAGGATGCTGCGGCGCGCTGCATGTTCATGCCGGCTTTCGAGACATGGCGCGCGAAATGGCCCTGAAAAATATCCGCGCTTTCGAGGCGGGGAAGTACGATGCCGTCATTACCAACGCGGCGGGATGCGGTTCGGTCCTGAAAGAATATCCCGAGCTATTCGAGCATGAGCAGCGCCAGCATCTGGAGGCGGCAAAGTCGTTCAGCGCCTGCATGAAAGATGTTACAGAATTCCTGGCTGAGATAGGCGTGAACCGCGAGATGAGGCCAGTCAAGGAGCGGGCAACATATCAGGACCCTTGCCACCTTGGCCACGCGCAGCGCATCCGGTCCGCCCCGCGCGAGCTGATCGCTTCCGTGCCGGGCCTGGAGTTAGTTGAGCTGAAGGAGGCGGAGGTCTGCTGCGGCAGCGCGGGCATCTATAACGTGGTCCACAATGATCTTTCCATGCGCTTGCTCGAAGCCAAAATGGAACGAGTGGATGAGACCCGCGCCGGGTTGGTTCTGACCGCCAATCCGGGCTGCATGATCCAGTTGCGCGCCGGTATCGCCGCCAGCGCGAACCCTCATCGCCGTGTACTGCACGTCGTCGAGTTGCTGGATGAAGCCTACAACCCTCCCGCGAAACATTATTAATAACCCAGCCAACTTGACACGCTTGCGGCAAGGTGATAATTAATTTGCTGAATATTTTTTTTAGGACATGATCTCATATTATAAGACATAGAATATGCAGGGTCTGCCGGAGCGGGGTTTTCGTGAGTGTAGCAGGGTCTTAATTGAGCTTTACATATTATAGTGACAACGTTCGCTGTAGCGGCGCTCTCTGAGCGCCAGAATTCCGGCCGCCAGAGGCCGCCGCTACATTAATTGCCGCACTATAATATGTAATCCTCACTAATTGAGCGACATTCACCGCGTCAGGCCCCTCGTCACTCAAGGGGGCGGCCAACTACAAACTTGGAGAGAAAATGAGTAATTCCATTGATGTTCATGGGGTGGAGGTGAAAGGCCGGGTTAGCGGCGCGTATGCCAGTGTACTCACACCAAGCGCCCTTACTTTTGTGGCGTCACTGGCAAGGAGCTTTGACGATGCGAGGAAAGCTCTGCTTGCGGCGCGGCGTGCCAGACAACGGGAAATCCTGGAAGGAAAACTACCGGATTTCCTGCCGGAAACAGCGGAAATCCGGGCAAGTGACTGGACGGTCGGGCCAATTCCGCCGGACTTGTTAGACCGGAGAGTGGAAATCACGGGTCCTCCGGAACGCAAGATGATTATCAACGCGCTCAACTCCGGCGCAAACGTTTACATGGCGGACTTCGAAGATTCCAATTCACCCACGTGGGATAACAATCTCGAAGGCCAGATCAACTTGATCGATGCGGTCAAAGGGAGCATCGGTTACGTAAGCCCGGAAGGGAAGCGCTATTCTCTCGGCGAAAAAACGGCAACATTGCTGGTGCGGCCGCGGGGGCTGCACCTGGTTGAGAAGCACGTGCTGGTTGACGGCGAGCCCGTCTCTGGATCGTTATTTGAT
Organism: Terriglobia bacterium; assembly: GCA_050745325.1. Lineage (GTDB taxonomy): Bacteria > Acidobacteriota > Terriglobia > UBA7540 > UBA7540 > RH2-MAG17b. The sequence continues at coordinate 6,341 of JBOGJY010000443.1, read as the reverse complement.
TTCGGACTCTATTTCTTTCATAACGCCAAGGCGCTGCTGGCAAAAGGATCGGGACCGTATTTCTACATTCCGAAGCTTGAGAGCCATCTCGAAGCGCGATGGTGGAATGAAGTGTTTCTCTTCGCTCAAGGCCACCTTGGGATTCCCAGGGGCGCAATACGAGCCACTGTCTTACTTGAGACGATCCTTGCAGCCTTCGAGATGGACGAAATCCTCTACGAGCTGCGCGAACACAGCGCGGGACTCAACTGCGGCCGCTGGGATTACATCTTCAGCTTCATCAAGAAACTGGGCCACCGCGGGGATTTTGTCCTGCCTGATCGCGCTTCGGTGACGATGGATAAACATTTTCTTAATTCATATGTATTGTTGCTGATTAAGACTTGCCACCGCCGGCTGGCCCATGCCATGGGCGGGATGGCGGCCCAGATCCCCATCAAGAACGACACCGTGGCAAACGAGAAGGCCCTGGAGAAAGTGAGACAGGACAAGCTTCGCGAAGTAGGCGCGGGACACGATGGCACGTGGGTCGCCCACCCCGGCTTGGCGCCCGTGGCGAAAGCTGTATTCGACGCCGGGATGAAAGGACCGAACCAGATTCACATCAAAAGAGAAGACGTTTCGGTTCGGGCTCAAGACCTCCTTGCTGTCCCAGCCGGGGATATCACCGAGGAGGGCCTCCGATTGAATGTTGACATCAGCATTCAATATCTTGAGTCCTGGCTGCGAGGCAACGGATGCGTTCCAATTTATAACCTGATGGAAGACGCTGCAACGGCCGAAATCTCGAGGGCGCAGGTATGGCAATGGGTCCGGCATTCGGTGAAGACACGCAGTGGAAAGACCGTCACGCCTGTTTTGGTGAACGATCTCATCCGCGAAGCGCTGGGAACCCTGGAGCGCCAACTCGGGCAGGAGCGTTTCAAAAGCGGAAAGTTCGATCTCGCGTCCAAAATGGTGAGGGAAATGATGACGGGTTCAGATTTTCCTGAGTTTCTGACCTTACCAGCGTCTCAGTATATCGATTGACTTCCTGGCAATTGCCGTGCAGTCTAAGCGGTCCGCTGGCGCAATGCGGCTAACGGGCGCCGCTGCGGCAAATTCCGGCGGCCGCGGTCCGTAAGGTTGTGCTTGAGGAACGCTTTTCTTTAGCGCACGTCGAGGAACACAATGGCAATTTGGCATCAAACTATCGACCCACTGCACGTTATGCTGCTGTCTGCCCTCGCTGCCGCAGCGCCTCTTGCGCTTCTACTCGTCCTGATGGGCGGGCTTCGAAAATCGGGTTATGTCTCCGCCGCGTGGGCGCTCCTCGCCAGCGGGGCGCTGGCTGTAACCGTTTGGGGCATGCCAATCAGGCTCGCCGGTATGAGCGCGGTTTATGGCGCGGTGTACGCCCTGTGGCCCATTATGTGGATTGTGGTCACGGCGCTCTGGCTGTACAACCTTGCAGTGGATACCGGTAAGTTTGAGTTATTGCGGCGCTGGATGGCGGAGCACGCTTCGGGTGACCTGCGCATCCAGGCGGTCTTAGTTGCCTTTTGTTTCGGAGCTTTGCTGGAGGGCACCGCAGGGTTCGGAACGCCCGTGGCCGTGACGGCGTTTCTTCTGGTGGGTCTCGGGTTCGCCGCGAGCCAGGCTGTGACGGTGGCGCTGATCGCCAACACGGCGCCCGTGGCCTTTGGTGCGCTTGGCATTCCCATTGTGGCGCTGGCCGGAGTCACAGGACTCTCGCAGGCAAAGCTTTCGTCGATGGTGGGGCGGCAACTGCCGTTCATGTCCCTCCTGATTCCGGCATACTTAATCTTAATCATAGCGGGCCGCAGGGGTATTAAAGGAGCGTGGCCTGCCGCGGCGGTTGGGGGCGGAAGCTTTGCGCTTGCACAGTTTATTGTTTCAAACACCTGGGGACCTTATGCGGCGGATATTATCGCATCGCTGGTTTCGATTGTGGCTCTCACGCTTCTGCTGCACTTTTGGAAGCCCAGCGACGATATCGCCAAAAAAAGCTTCGCGCGCTCGAATAACGACCCTCGCCCCCGGCTGACTTGGCGTGAAGGCGTCGCAGCGTGGGCGCCCTGGGTTTTGCTCGCGGCGGTGATGATCGTCTGGTCGTATCTAAAACTATTCCAGGCGGGACGCCTCCTGATTCATGTGCCGTGGCTCCATAATGCTATTTTCATCTCGCTTTACCAAAAGCCATATGCGGCAATTTACAGCTTTGAGCCGCTCGCGGCGGGAACGGCTGCCCTGGTGGCCACGGTGATTACGGCGCTGGTTCTTGGCGCTTCGGCTCGCGTGTTTTGGCAAGCGGGACTCAAGACCGTCAAACAGCTCCTTCTCCCTGGCCTCACCGTTGTGCTCATTGTGGCCTTGGCTTATCTCTACAACTATTCTGGAATGGCCTACACGCTGGGCGCTGCGCTCGCGGCTCTGGGTGGCGCGTTTCCTCTCTTCAGCGGTTTTCTTGGCTGGGCGGCTTGTTTTATGAGTGGAAGTGATACGGCCAGCAACATCCTCTTCGGCAATTTGCAGGTTGCCGCCGCTCATCAAATTGGAGTCAACCCGGTTCTGCTCGCGGCAACCAATTCTTCCGGAGCCGTCTGCGGAAAAATGATTTCGCCGCAAAACATCGCGGTCGGCGTCACCACGGTGGGCATGGTAGGGGAAGAAGGGAATGTGCTCCGCACCACGTTTTGGCACAGCATCCTGTTCGCCTTGGCGTTAAGCCTGCTGGCCTTCGCGCAAGCCTACTGGCTGAAGTGGATGGTACCGTAACGAGAGGTGGCCACCTCTGACACGGCATCGCCGTTTCAGAGGGCTACCCGCCCGCTTCGAAAGGATTGGGGAGGAGGTATATGCTGAAGCTTTTTAAACCGGCATTATGCGTAATGTTATTCTCCGGGCTGGCGGCGGGGCAAACGCTCAACTGCAATCTTCAGGGATACAAGCCGCTCGACGGATTGAAAGCCGAAGTTCGCGGAGGCGCGTTGGAGGTGACTTGGCAGGGTGAGCGAGGCCAGCAGTTGCGGGCAGATTTTACCATCCGGGATGGCCAACCCGTCGTGCAAGAGCTTGCCGCGCACAAAAATGACGGTCAGTGGGTGGCGCTGGGGCGAGACTTGATTCCCGAGTTCCATATCACCAGCGGAATGCGCCGCCTGGCCTCGGCGCAAGCCGGAACGTTGAAAAAACTTCATGGCGCTCTTACGCCGGAAGTGATCGATAAGAACAGATGGAACGCCTTCTGGGATGCGCCGCTGGAGGCGCCGCGGACCCCCGGTAACACCGATCGCTCTACGGACATGCCGCGCCATCCGGATGAAATCCATCGCGCCCAGGCAAGCTTCCACGCGAATGCGTGCGCCGTGAAGACCGACGGAGCGCGCCTGGAACTTTCATTCCCGGGCCTGGACATGGGCATTTTCTCGGGACGGCTGCAGTTCACCGTGTATCGCGGGTCCAACCTGCTGCGGCAGGAAGCGATTGGCAAGACTGGAGAACCTTGGGTTGCTTACAAATACGCCGCCGGATTGAAGGGCTTTGCCATCGGCAAAGACACACGCGTGGTGTGGCGCGATACGGCCCGCGCGTGGCAGGAATATGATTTCGGCGGATCGGTCAACACAGATTCAGTCGGATTGCGCGCTCGCAACCGCCTGGCCATTGTGGATACCGGCGGCGGATCGCTGGCCTTTTTCCCGCCTCCGCACAAGTTCTTCTTCGCGCGTGAAAATGAAGTGAACCTTGGCTACGTCTATTATCGCAAAGACAGTGAACACTCATTTGCGGTAGGGGTGCGCCAGCCCAACCACGGCGAGGGAATCCATCCTTACGGTGTTACAGAAGAAGTCTGGAAGCGGCGAGTTGCGGAATCACGGAACCAGACGGGCAATTTCGCCTTGTACAACGCGCCGCCGGGAACCTGGCAGCGCATGGCCGTTTACTTCTACTTGAGCCCTGAAAATACGAGCGTCACCCAGCAGGCGGTGATGGCTTATACGCATGATGACACTTTTAAACCGGAGCCGGGCTTTAAGGCGCTCGTCAGCCATTTCCATCTGCATTTTAACGAAATGCTCACTGACCGGGGCACACTTGATTATCGTCCGCCCTGGATTCAGGTCTTCCGGAACCTGGGAGTCAACATAGTGATCCTGGCGGATTTTCACTCGGACTCGCATCCAAATGATCCCGGCCCGCTGCGGTTGAAAGAACAGAAAGTCTACTTCGAAGGCAGCCAACGGTTTTCGGACCGGAATTTCCTGATTATCCCAGGCGAAGAGCCAAACGTATTCCTGGGCGGCCACTATATTATGCTGCTGCCACGCCCCGTCTTCTGGACTCATGCTGTGCCGCGCCCTGAAGATCAGAAGTTCATAGAGAATAATTCCCAGTACGGCAAGGTTTATCATGTGGGTTCGGCGGCGGACGTGATGGAACTGCTCAACCATGAGCAAGGGGTCATCTGGCAGGCGCATCCGCGCACTAAGAGTTCGGCCGGCTACCCGGATGCCGTCCGCGACAAGGGCTATTTTCTCGGCAACCGCTTTATCGGCGCATCGTGGGAATCTTTGCCAGTGGATCTCTCTCAAAAGCGGCTCTGCGAAACGCGCTGCTTTGGCGCGCTGGATGACATGAACAATTGGGCGCCGGGGCCAAAGTACATGATCGCCGAGGGAGATACCTACCAGAAATATCCAAGCGATGAAACGTATCCTCAACTGGCCGTCAACTACGTGAAGCTCGACCACGTCCCGGCGTTTGGTCAAGGCTGGAGTCCCGTTGTGCGCGCCCTGCAAGATGGCAGCTTCTTTGTGACCACGGGCGAGGTGCTTTTCCGCAACTGGGGGATCGAAGGGGCGGGCGCGCATCGCGTGTATACGGCGAGCATTGACTGGACGTTCCCACTCGACTTCGCCGAACTGGTGTGGGGTGACGGGACATCCACCCACAGCCAGATTATTCCGGCGAAGGATCTGCCTCCCTTCGGCAGCCATGAATTCCGCATCCCCTTTGACGCAAGGGGGAAAAAATGGGTGCGCTTTGCGGTTTGGGATTCGGCGGGCGACGGGGCGTTTACGCAGCCCGTCCACCTGAAGTAGCTGGCGAATTGAAGAAAAAGGTCGGGGAAGGACTATGCGCGCTGCGGTGCAGCGGGTGAGCCGGGCTGAAGTGCGGGTGGAAGGCGAAGTGACGGGCCGCATCGGCGCGGGTCTGCTGGTCCTGGTGGGAATCGGGGCAAACGATACACCCGAGCTGGCGCGAACGTTTGCGGAAAAGGTGATGCGCCTTCGCATCATGGACGATGGCCAGGAAAAAATGAACAAGTCTCTACTTGAGACCGGAGGCGGCATTCTGTGCATCTCTCAATTCACGCTGTATGGAGATGCGCGCCACGGCCGCCGCCCGAGCTACCGCGGCGCCGCTGCTCCCGCCGTCGCCCAGCCGCTCTATGAAGCGTTTGTGAACGGGGCGCGCGCGCTTGCGGCGCCGCGCGGCATTGTCGTGGAATCGGGACGCTTCCAGGCCATGATGGATGTGGATCTGGTGAACGACGGTCCTGTGACCGTGCTTTTGGATACCGACAAACTGTTTTGACCGGGTGATGGCCAACGGCAAAATGGTTGCTACGTAGACTGACGCAGACCTTCAGGTCTGCATTTCAAGGCGGGGTGGTGAAAAAACCCGTCCCATTTACCTCGTTTGTCTCAAACTTCTCAATGCCCTGTGCTAGGCTTTGGGGAGCGGCGGCTTTTCCAATTTTGTGTTCTTGATTTTCGATAGGACAGACGTAGCGCCGGTATCTTGCCGGCAAATGCCGCCGGGACGCGGCGCTACATCGCCCAGAGGCTCTGATGCCCATGATCAAAAATGGAAAAATAAGACAAACTGAACCCATGGCGGCCAGCGCGCGGGAGGCAAACGGGCAGCGCAAAACAAAAAAGGATTGTTTTACTTTTTGTAAGTTATTGAAGCTAAAGGAAAATTAGAAGAACGAACCGGACCAAACCGGACTTTTGAAGCGACACGTTCCCGGCAACCAACTGAATATGAACGAGATAAGTCGATTTTCGCACGAACCGGACGTATTGGTAACAAAAGAAAGGCGATTGCGGCTTCAGTTGGAAGCTTTTTCCGCTTTGAGGTCAAAACCCGTCGTTTTCTCCGGTTTGGGCGCCGTTCGTGACCGGGCCTCAAATCCAAAATACGGGCTTTTCCCGGTTCGGTCCAAGCAGGTTTTGGGGTGTTTTGGCGTTTTTGGCGCGGTAGCATTCGTATTTCAAACGCGGGTCAGTTGTAGCGGCGGCCTCTGGCCGCCGGTCTTTACTATTTAAAGC
>JBOGJY010000442.1:0-3403 GCA_050745325.1 Terriglobia bacterium | reverse complement strand
CCTCTGGCCGCCGGTCTTTACTATTGAAAACCGGCGGCCAGAGGCCACGGCGCCAATCGCGGTTGTCACACAGGCTCTCAAGCCGCTGAAACATTAGGGTATGTATGAGTGAAGCATGGGTTTGACGGCGGGCCGTTAACGGTTTGCTGCCACCGGCGCTTAATAATTAAGAAGAGACCGTCTCGAAGGCCCAATAACCTATTGATTTTGAAGAGGATTGTATGTTCCGTTCACAATAAAATCTGCCCCATCCAAGTGCATAAAAGCGCCATTCAACAAAATTTGCTTATTTCCTCTGTAACGAGCATTTATTATTTCCAAGGGCTGGTAAAATGCCTACGTGCCCACGAACAGGGGGCGCGTGGATAAGGCTCAAGTTGTGATGCCCTTGGCGGGAATTATTGGGATTTTATTAAGAGAAGTGGTCGCAGGGTTCATTCAGTGGTATATTCTTCACGCACAGAAGAGCTACGCAGGTAACCCGAATTACGCCGCCCTTTGGTGAGCGGGATTAAAGAACTGAAAACTGAGGAGGTAACAACAACAATGCCAAGAGAAAAAGGCCAGCGGCTTATGAAGTATTTTGACAGCGCCCTTTGCTCCTTCGCCGGAGTGGCATTCGATTCGATCCAGTTTTTCAATAAGTACAGCCCCAATCCTAGTTTTATTCCGAAATGGTCTGATAAGCCGGTGTTGAAATCATGGCAAAAGACCCGGCCCCAGTTGGGATGGCCGCGCGAGACAGATTCTCTGTGCCCAGGCTGCGTGAAGGAAGCGCGCGCGAAGATTCTGAGTGGCGACCAGGATGTGAGTACGCTCCTGAATGAGAAAGTGGGGGAAATTAAGGCCCAGATCATCGAGCGCGATGGCCAGGTGTGGATGGTGAAGGACTGCCCCATTCATGGTCATTATGAAGATATGATGGCGGTGGACGTGAACTTCCTGAAGTGGATTGAGAAGAACTTTCCCGGACGCGACATCCAGTCACATAATGACAAGGATCTGCACAACCACGGCTCGAGCACCATCAAGAGCGGGCGCGGCTCGGTGCTGACGGTAGACCTCACCAACCGCTGCAACATGATGTGCGACCCTTGCTTCATGGACGCGAATCAGGTTGGGTTTGTCCACGAGCTTTTATGGGAAGACATTACAGAGATCCTCGACAACGCTCTTAAGATCAAGCCGCGCCGCCAGATGTCCGTACAATTTTCGGGCGGCGAGCCCACGATGTCGCCCTACTTCATTGACGCTGTCCGCTACGCCCGGAAGATTGGTTACAACAGCGTGCAGGCGGCCACGAACGGCATCGAGTTCGCCAAGAGCAAGGACTATTCGCGGCGCGCGTACGAAGCGGGCCTGCGCTACGCGTATCTCCAGTTCGACGGCATCGGCAACGACGCCAACTCGCACCGCCAGGTAGGCAACCTGTTTGACGTGAAGCTGAAGGCCATCGACAACATGCACGAGGCCGGCATTGAAATCGTCCTGGTCACCACGCTGGTCAATACTGTCAATAGTGACCAAGTGGGCCCGATCATCAAGTTTGCGCGGGAGAATCCCAAGAAGATCGCCTTCGTTTCTTTCCAGCCCGTCTCTTTCACGGGCCGCGATGAGGACATCACCCCTGAGCGCCGCTTGCGGCAGCGTTACACGCTCTCGCACATGGCGTACGATGTGAAGAAACAATTGGGCATCACCGAGCCGACGCGCGATTGGTTCCCACTCTCGCTTTTCGGCGCATTCGCGGATTTTTCGGACATGGTGCATGGCCCCGGATCGGACTGGGGCTCGGTAAGCTGCGGCTGCCACCCCAATTGCGGCATCGGCACCGCCTTGATGATCAATAAAGAGAACGGCGAATGGGCGCCCGTGCCGGAGTTCCTGAACGTTCCGGGGCTTGTCCATGACATGCAGATGATCACGGACGCGGCGCGCGGCCGCACGCTGTCTAACCTGATGATGGCCCTCGCGCTGCTCAAGAATTACACGCCTTCGAAGGCCCCAAAGAGCTTGGCCCTGTTAGACATCCTCAAGAAATTTGATAAATCCTTCGCCTTGCGGGGCGAGGCAAAAACCAAGAAGATTTACGGCGATTCAAGCCTCAATCGCACCTTTGAGGAAACGCAGAAGCGGCGCGCCGATCCCTGGAACTTCCTCTTTATCGCCGGCATGTGGTTCCAGGACCTCTTCAACTATGACTTCCGCCGCACCGAGATGTGCATTATCCCGTACGCAACGCAGCAAGGCGAGATTTCCTTCTGCGCCTACAACACGGGGATCGGCTGGCGGAAGATCATTGAGAACATGCACAAGAACGCCACCGTGGCCGAGTGGTACAAGACGCACGGCAAGCACGAGATTTACGCTCGCGGCAAATCCGTCAGTCTTGGAAATTATGAGCATTCCCTGCAAGTAGATTCTGAGGATGCCGCGCGCGTGCGCGAGCGGGAGCACGATATCCCCATGACCGCCGCGGAAGAAGAGCGCGCCCGGCGCAAGGCTGCCTATGAGGCCAAACAGGTGAAGGAGCTTTACGAAGAATTGGTGCTCAAGAAACCTGCTGCGGCGGATCTGGTGACGATTGGCAATGCCAAGCCCGTGGCTGCGCCCCAGCCCGAGCCGGAGAAGGTTACCGTCTAAGGTTCCTGATTCGGCGCCAGCAATTGAAAGGCCGCGTCCGGTTATAACCGGACGCGGCCTTTGCATTTTAGGCTGTCGCGGCGGCGTCCCCGCCGCCGGAACGATTGAAGGCAAGGTCCGGCGGCGTCTCGCCGCCGCTACAACCTGCACCGCATCGAGTGCTACACGCCAATGACGCTCACAAGCTGCTTCACCGCGTCCGCAGACTTTCCGAGTTCCGCCTTTTCTTCCGCTGTCAGCTTGATCTGAATGATCTCTTCAATCCCATTGGCGCCCAGCTTCGCCGGAACGCCCACGAACAAACCGTGGATGCCATACTCCCCCTCAAGGTATGCGGCGCAAGGGAGAATTTTCTTGCGGTCATGAAAGATCGCTTCGATCATCTCGACCACGGCGGCGGAGGGAGCGTAGTAGGCGCTTCCCTTTTTCAGAAGATTCACAATTTCCGCGCCGCCGTTGCGCGTGCGGGTGATGATGGCGTCGAGCTTATCTTTGGGCAAAAGCTCGGTCACGGGAATACCCGCTACCGTCGTGTATCGCGGCACCGGCACCATGGTGTCGCCATGCCCGCCGAGCACAAAGCCTTGAACGTTTTGCACGGAAACGTTCAAGGCCTCGGCGAGAAAAGTGCGGTAGCGCGCGGTGTCGAGCACGCCGGCCATGCCGATCACGCGGTTCTTCATGAACCCCGTCACCTTAAATGCCGTCTGCGCCATCGCGTCGAGGGGATTGGTGACGACGATGATGATCGCCTGCGGGG
>JBOGJY010000441.1:0-8505 GCA_050745325.1 Terriglobia bacterium | reverse complement strand
GCAACTCGACTGCATGAAGCTGGAATCGCTAGTAATCGCGTATCAGAACGACGCGGTGAATACGTTCCCGGGCCTTGTACACACCGCCCGTCACATCACGAAAGTGGTTTGTACTAGAAGTCGTGATTCCAACCGCAAGGAGGATAGCGCCCAAGGTATGAATCATGATTGGGGTGAAGTCGTAACAAGGTAGCTGTAGGAGAACCTGTGGCTGGATCACCTCCTTTCTAAGAGAGAACCGGTTTCGAGTCCCGATTTATTCGGGAAGGCTCGGAACGGATGGCTCGGCGGTCTGAGATTTCAAATCTCAAATTTGAGATTTGAAGTTTAAGAGGCGTGGCTGCTCAACTCAGTTGTCAAGCTGGTATTTCGAATTTCGTCAAAAAGGCCGCGATTGATTGTGGCCTTTTTGCTTTCTGTCTTTCGTTTTCAACTTCCAACCCGAGATGTGGGTTTTCTGGTACCCATCGCACAAGGCAAGACATAAACGCCCCCGTTCGGGCATCCTTTAGCTGGACTTAGTGACGTTCTAAGGTTAACCGGGAAGTAGGCCCATCATGGTCCCGAAAAGAGCCGCTGGGCTACTTTGCGTGCTGGCGCTTATGGGCTCGCAAAAGCTTCTTGGTCAAGAAACGCCGACACCCCACTACGTTGGTTCACAAGCCTGTGAGCTGTGCCACCAATCGATATACACCCGATGGAAAAAGACGCCCATGGCCAACGTGGTGCGTGACCCGCGAACACACCCCAATGCCATTCTGGCTGATTTTTCTAAGCCCAATCCACTGGTGAAGTTCACTAAAGCTGACATCGCGTTGGTTTACGGGAGCATCTGGAAACAGCGCTACTTCAAGAAAGTGGGCGCTAACTATTATGTGCTCCCCGCACAGTGGGATATCGCTAACCACAAATGGCTCCCGTTTTTTGTGAAAGAAGACTGGTGGGCGCCGCTCTACGCTCCTGACAATATGAAGCGTCCGACCGGGCCGCTGTGCGATGGCTGCCACTCCGTGAATTACAACGTCGCAACTCATACCGTAACCGAGTGGAACGTAGGCTGCGAGCGCTGCCACGGCCCCGGCGGCGAGCACGTGAAAAATCCCGCACAATACCTCACCAACATCATCAATCCAGCGCGGCTTGACTATGTGGATGCCGACGACGATTGTATTCAGTGCCACGTGCAAGGCCGTCCGCTGAAGAATCCGATTAACGGGCAGTATTATGACTGGCCGGTTGGATATCAAGTCGGGCTTCACTTGCAGGACACTTGGACGCTCGAGCAACATAAGCTGGGTGTGACGGACTTTTATTATTTTGCGGATGGCACGGCCCACAAGAACCGGATGCAAGGCAACGATTACGTGCAGAGTCTCATGTACCGGCACGGCGTCACGTGCTTCAGTTGCCATGACGTGCACGGCACGGACAATGTGGCAGAGCTGATCAAGCCGGCGAGGTCGAATCAGATGTGCTTGGAGTGCCATGGTCCCGGCTCGCCCAACGGCCCCTATACGAGCACGATTGAAGAGCACACGCATCACAAAATGGGCAGTCCGGGCAGCGAGTGCATCTCCTGCCACATGCCGAAGATCGAGAAGGAGGGTGTGCCGGGCGCCTTTGTCCATGTTCACACGTTCCGCTTCATCACGCCCGCGCTGACGGAAAAGTACGGAATACCGAACCCCTGCATCACGTGCCACAAGGACAAATCAAACCTGTGGGCAACTAGGCGGCTGGCACGCTGGTTTTCCCCATGGCGCACGGAGTGAGCAAGCATGGCTCATACCGTCAGATATGATGGGATTCTGATTCGCGGGAGCGTGGAGAACCAAATCAAGGAAGCATCCAATGAAGCGCATTCGCAAACCTCCATCAGCACTCGAGAAGAAAGCAAAAAGGGGTTTCCGTGGCTACCCGGCGGCGACGATTGCGCTTTATGGACCGGATGACCGGCACGCCACGAAGATTGCGGTTGGGATCGTCGAAAAACAAGGCGACGAACCCATCGCGATGGGGCGCTGGCTTGCGGAGGAGGGCGACATCCGGGAGGACGGTCTAATTCAGGAGGAAATCCTTTCTTTCATCCGGAGTCACGGCGCTCTCACGGTCGTCGCGACCGATCGCATTATCGGATGCCCTCATGAGGAGGGTGTTGACTACCCTGAGGGACAGCACTATTGTCCCCAGTGCACTTTTTGGATTGGCAGAGACCGATGGTCAGGTGAAAAGATTCAGTAGCGCAGTGGGGCAGAGCCGCGATCAAATGTCATGCGGAGCGAAGCATCTGCTTGTGAACCAAGGGAAAAGCGCAGCGTTTTGCCTTTCAAACTTTGCGGCCTTTCATCCGTAGCGATCAAGAGCCGCGGAGTTAAAGAACAATCCCGCGCTACCGTCTTCTCAACCATCGGTAGGTTGAAGCGCAAAAATCGCTAGCTTGCAAGGACCGTTTTTCGGCTATACTGTCTGTATCTTTAGCGGAGGATCTCAATGGTGGTTTATTTGTACGTGCTGGGCGCAATCCTGTTCCGAATTCTGCCTCACCCCTGGAACCTGACGCCCGTTGCGGCGATGTTCCTGTTCAGCGGCGCGGTGTTCAAGAACAAGCTGAATTCATTGCTGGTGCCGCTCGCTGCGCTGTTAATCAGCGACTATGCAGTTGACCTTTTGCTTTACCACGGCGCTTTTCACTGGTTGAGCCCGTTCACCTGGGGAGCCTTCCTGCTGATCGGCCTGCTTGGCTGGATGCTGCGCGGCCAGTGGAGCAAGCGATTGGGCTGGCTGAAGGTGGGCTGCGCCTCTCTCGCCGGATCGACCCTGTTCTTTTTGATCACCAACCTCGGCGTATGGGCGACAGGAATGCTATATCCCCAAAACTCAGCCGGCTTGAGCGCGTGTTATATCGCCGGAATCCCATTCTACATGAATGACCTGATCGGCGACCTGGCCTGGAACGCCATCATGTTCGGCTCGTATTACTGGCTTACCCAACGCAGTCGAGTAAGCGCAACGGCTGACGCGCAGTAAGCCTCACATCGACTGACCCATGCGAATCTGCTCTCTACTTCCGAGCGCGACAGAAATTTGCTTCGCGCTCGGGCTGGGTGATTCCTTGGTGGGCATCAGCCACGAGTGCGATTATCCTGCCGAGGCCGCGCGCCTTCCCAAGGTCACGCGCAGCAACATCCTCTCTTCTCTTTCCAGCCGCGAGATTGACAGCGCGGTGAGCTCATCGCTCGAATCCCAGGGTTCGCTTTACGAACTCAATCTTCCAGTCCTCGGTGCTCTCCGGCCCGATCTCATCATCACGCAGCGGCTGTGCGATGTGTGCGCCGTTTCTTTTGACCGCGTTCAGGACGCGGTGAATTCCCTGCCCTCAAAACCTGCGGTTTTGAACCTTGAGCCTAGTTCGCTCGAAGACATCTTCACTAACATCCTGCTGGTTGCCGATGCCACGGGCGTCCGGTTGGCTGGAGATAAGCTGGTATCGTCTTTACGAAAGCGGGTGGATGAAGTGCGGCGGCGGACGGCCAACCTCGCATCGCGCCCGCGCGTCTTCTGCATGGAATGGGTGGACCCGCCCTATTGCGGCGGCCACTGGATGAAGGAATTGGTTGGGATCGCGGGCGGCGAGGACACGCTGGCTAACCCGCATCGGCCCTCTTACCGCATCGAATGGGAGCGGGTGCTCCGGTTCGCCCCAGAGGTGATTGTCCTGACGTGCTGTGGGTTCGAGCTAGAACGCTGCGAACGCGAAGGCATGATCCTTGCCACCTTCGAGGGGGCGAGTAAGCTGCCCGCCGTCCAGAGCGGGCGCGTCTATGCCACCGACGGATCACACTTCTTCAGCCGTCCTGGCCCCCGCATTGTTGAAAGTTTGGAAATCCTCGCCCACCTGATTCATCCTGAGCTCTTCCTGCCTCCTGATCTCGCGCAAGCGTTTAAGGCTGTATGGGCCGCTCCTGTAGCGCCCGCCGTGTGCGCTTAATCCCTGCCGCTAAAAATAGAACTTCAGCGCAAACTGAATTTCCCGTGGATCATTTGCTCCATCGCGCACCGATGTGATCCTGCCGAAGGTGGACGGGTTGGTGAAATCCAGGAAGCCCGGCAGCCCAAACTGGGGTGTATTGGTCAGGTTGAACACCTCGGCCCGGAACTCCAGGCGCGTGCTCTCGCTGGTCCGGAAATCTTTGAAGAGCGAGAAGTCGAGGCGGTGGTAGCCTGGTCCGAGCGCCTGAGTGGGCGCGCCGCCTAAAACGGCATAGTCGGTTTGCGAAACGGCCGTTGCGGGCGCCGGGTTGGCGAACGCGGCCGCGTTGATCCATTGGTTCACATCATGAGCGCCCGCGTAGACGTTCTGGCCCGTCAGCAGCGCATTACATCCGAGACCTGCCGTGGTTCCAATCGGGCAGCCCACGGTGAAGGGCTGTCCATCTTCAAGGGTAAGAATCCAGTGGGTCTGCCATCCGGAGACGATCTGGTTTACAACCCCCCTGCTATTACGCAGGAGCCGGTGTCCACTCCCCAAAGGAAGCGCGTATCCACCGCTTAGATGGAAGACCTGTGGAATGTCAAAATCACAAAGCGCATAGTCGCCCTGAATACCAAAACCCGGAATTCCGGAGGCGCGATAGCCTCCGATGTCACCTGTCAGCAACGTCCGGGCGTCGGTGCGGCATTTCGAATAAGTGTAGTCAGCAAGAAAATTGAACCCATTTGAAAACTTCCGCTCGAACGTGGCCTGAAGGGAATGATAGTAACTATTCCCTTCGGTGAACTCATAAGTAGCGTTCCGCTGAAAATCAGGGAATGGAACAAACTTTTGCGGGTTCGCGCTAGGAGGGGCAATATCCTGGATGGTGTTGGCGCCGGGTTCGGTGCCCAAATGATGGGACTGGTTACCCACGTACCCAAAAGAAACGGTTTGACTGGGCGTGAGTTGGTATTGGAACGTCACATTGTAAGACTCGGTATACGGGCTGAGGTAATGGAATTCATCGCCTTGCAATGGCGTGGCGCCCGTTCCCGTAATCTGGAGAGGGTTCAATGGAATGCCGGTAAATCCATTTTCGAACGTTGCAATCTCGCCGTTCGGGTAAGTGATAGGACTGCCGGGATTAGGGTTGAAAAACTGCTGCTCAATGTCAAACGGATAGTTCTGTGAGCTGTGGACCTGGGGCTGCTCGTCCGCGCCATAGAACAAGCCATATCCACCCCGGACAACGAGCCGCGAATTGATGGTGTAGGCAAAACCTGCTCGGGGTCCAAAATCATTCGTTTGCGTCGTAATCAATGTGGGATTATTTGAACAAACATTCTGGATGCCGTCCGTTTTGAGGCTGGCGACAAACGCGGCGGAGAGCAGGTTTTGACTACACCGCGCCTGCGGCAAGATGAATTGCGCCTGCCCAGGAGGTCCGTCCCTGAAGGCCGCAAAGTCATTGAAGACTTCCACGCCGGGGTCAAAATATTCATAGCGGAGACCGAGATTGATGGTCAAATTCTGCCGCGCCTTCCAGTCATCCTGGAAATAGCCCGCGTAGTAGTTTCGAGTCAAGTCAACATTCGGCAGGTTGGAAGCATAGACCTGGTCCGCTCCGCCCGCATTGTTGATACCGCCCGGCACGGTCGACGCTCCAGGCGTAAGCAGAAGTTGGGCAAGTCCCGTGTTCCCGCCGCCCGTGCTTGGGACCTCCGTGTAAGTGCCGTCGAAACTGAACTGGCCGCGTGACCATGCGGGCTGGTAGAACACCTGCTTGATGTGCTGAAACTCGAAGCCTCCTTTAAACGTGTGCCCGCCGTAGACTTTAGTAAGATTCTCTGTCGCCTGCGTCGTCTGGTTAGGCTCGTCGCTCGGGAGGAAGCTGGCGCTGCCAATTCCCGTCAGGCCGGAAATGCTGAATGTCGGCAGACCCCCGTTCTGCGGAACTTGCTGGATGCCTTGAATGCCGAATTGCGCCGGAATGCCCAGCGTGTACGCATTGGGCTGCACGCGAGCGGTGGCTTCCCTATTGACTCCAACACGCGCTTCGTTAATGAGGGTGGGCGAGAAAGAATGCGTTTCGCTGAGGACGGTGCTCAGCGTGGGGTTTTGCTGATAACCTGCATTGAATCCGCCCCCATCCGCAACCCCCTGAAATGGCGCCGGAGTAAACAATGAATTCAGGGCAAAACTGACCCTGCCAAACATCTGATCCTTGTCGCTGAAATTGTGATCGACGCGGATGTCCGATTGGTCAATTTGATTTTGCAACGCTGGATTGTTCGTATAATTATTGACAAGGCCCGGGCTGTTCGGCGCGGGGTACAATTGAAGCAACTTGATCGCGTTCGCATCGAGACGCCCCGGCGGTAAATGGTTGAGCAGCGCAACCTGGCTGGCGGAAGTGAAATCCTTCACGCCCACTAAGCTGCCCTGGTAAAATGGATCGCGGATAAAGCCCGTGGTTTTGACAGGCAGTCCGCTGACCGGATCAGTTTGGCCCGCGGTAACGGCTCGCGTCGTGGCCGGGTCAAAAACCGTTCCTAGTGGGAAGGTGCGGCCGAGATCGTCAGCCCGTGTTCCCGATTGGTCGCTGATTAACTCAGAAAGGTTAGTGAAGCCGCTTGAGCTCTCCAGCGCCGTCGGCACGGTTGAGGTAAAAGGCTGGCCCTGCCGGATGCGCGTGCCCTGATAGTCCACGAAGAAAAAGGTCTTGTTCTTGCCGTTGTAAATATGGGGGATTATGAGCGGGCCTCCGAAAGCAAACCCAAACTGGTTTTGCCGGAATTCGCCTTTTTGCACGTGGGCCGTGTTCTCAAAGAAATTGGCGGCGTCAAACTTGTCGTTACGAAGGAACTCCCAAGCGTCTCCGTGGAACTGATTGGTGCCGGACTTGATGGTCCCGTTGAGTACGGCGCCGGCGCCGCGGCCCAGTTCCGCGCTGTAGTCGGCTGTCTGAACCTTGAATTCCTGGATGGCGTCCACTGGAGGCAGCAAAACGTAATTGGTGCCGCCAAGGAAATCAACCTGATTGCTGTTGTTGTCGAGCCCGTCGAGCAGATAATTATTTTGCGCGGGCCGCGTTCCGTTGGCGGAAAATGACCCGGACTGGTTCAGTCCCCGGCCGTCGATATTTGCCATGGAAGCGCCTGCCACAAGCTGCGCGAGAAAGGTGAAATTACGGCCATTCAAAGGGAGATCGTTGATCTGGCGCGCCTCGATCACTTGTCCTACAGAACCATTTTGGGTTTGAAGCAAGGGTGGCGCTGAGGTGACTTCAACGGTTTGTGAAATCGATCCCAGCGGGAGCGTAACGTCCACCACGACCTGCTGCTGGACGCTCACCGTGACGTGCGGCTGGGTTACGGATTTAAATCCGGCCTTAGCAACTTCAACGCTGTACGTGCCGATTTTTAAGGGGGAGAAGGTGTACGAGCCGTTACTCGAAGTGACAGTGGTGACGGTGAAACCGGTACCGTCGTTGGTCAGTTTGACGCTCGCGCCGGGAACAACGGCGCCCGACTGATCCTTCACCACTCCAAGGATCGCCCCGGTATCGACTTGGCCAAAGGCTGCGGCACATGCCGTCAGCATGAGACCGATCAGCGCGATGGTCCTTACAAACTGGCCTAACGTCTTTGCTTGTTTCATAGGAATTTCCTCCGCTAGTTCACCCACCCTAAAATTTATTCTCGATCCCCTACCTGCCCATGCCCATGCCCATGCATAAGTCCGGTGGTGCATTACAACTTGAAGCCGTACGCTTAGCTTATAGACAAGCTAAAACGTAATACCATGTGGCACGGAAGCTTGTCAAGATAAAATTAATCGATTTAGATTAGAACTTTAGTTTGCATGAATTACATTCAATCAACTAATAGATAAATTATAGTATTGACCCTTCTTTGTCACACTTATAGAATCGTTACGAATAAACACCAGGCCCAAAGGCGTGCGGGAGGCTTTGGATCAAGGAGTTCGCAAGTTGCCTCCACCCGGTCAAGAACGAAGCTGCGACGAGGAAGAAGTCGTATGGTCTGGTGCAAGACTGAATCGCGCATACGGGAATCTACCGGCACGCCGCCTTGACGGGAAGCCGCGAAGGGGCGGATTTGGGATTTTGCCAGGCTTTTCAGGGTGCTGGAAACCCGGTTTTTTCACTAGTTCAATTGCGCTGAATGGAGGATTTCACATGGGAACTTCACGCAGAAAATTTTTGCAGACTTCCGCCGCCGCGGCGGCATTCACTGCCGTGCCAGGCCCCGCGCATGGCAGCACGGCCGTTCCCCCAGCCGGCCAGTCATCTTCTCTAACGCCGCCGGGCAGGGAACTCGACCCACTTGAAATCGCCAGGCGCCATGCGTTTGTGAAAGACGCGCCCACGCCGAATTTCTTCGAAGGAATGTTGCTTGGCAACGGAGACGTGGGACTGTGCGTCACCGTGCGTCCGGATGGCCTTGGCCTGCATATCGGCAAGAACGATTGTTGGGACATCAGGGTGAGTGAAGACAACTACCATGACC
>JBOGJY010000440.1:0-6138 GCA_050745325.1 Terriglobia bacterium | reverse complement strand
ATACGGCTGTCTTCCCCGTGCCCCGCGCCACTGCACGTAACACGGGAAGTTCCCTCCCAGTAGGCGACGCCTCGATTCACCACCGGGCGAGCATACGCGCCAACTCCGCGAAAAGGATCGAAGACCCAAAGTCTTTTCCCCGTCTCAGCGTCCAGGGCAATGGCACGGCCGGTCGGGGTGGCGAAGTAAAGCACGTCATGTACCATCAAGGGAGTTGTTTCGAACGGCACGATCCCGCTATTGGGAGTACGAGCCAACTGATACGTCCATGCTCTCTGGAGTCGCTGGACGTTCGAGCGGTTAATCTGTTGGAGCGGAGAGAACCGCATGCCCCCAGGATCGTGGCCGTATGCATGCCATTCTTGAGCAGGCGCCGCAGAAATCTGTCCAAACGTCAGGGTGCAAGCAAAAAGTAGCGCTATGACCAGATACGCGGAAATCAATTCCAGCCGCCCCTGGCATTTAGTGCCTTTGGAGTTAGATTCTGCCATTTTATGACAGAATATTTTTGACCATCTCAATTTCGCCTTGTATTCATGCGGGTTCAATGGCAATTCGAGATCGCTCCACCTTTCGTGTTTGGCTCCGGCCAGGCCGGGTTAGGATGCACTGAAAAATGCGGGCGCCCGGCGAGCACGAACTATATGCGCCGGCGGTTACGACACGGCACGTGTTCGCGTTTTCAAGGATGCAAGCCCCGCTTCCGACCGCTACCTGCACCTGTTCCTGGCGATGTGCCCCCTCTTCTCCGGATTGGGAAAACGGGACAGTTCCAGTGCCTGAGCATTCGGCATCGGAGATATTGGGGTTTACAGGCGCAACCCTCACCAGGATCCATTGACCAGCGGCTTGTAGGTATCGGGCCGGCGCTCCTGAATCACAAGACTCTTGGCTTCGCCGTAGGCCGGACCGACAGAAAGCCACCACAGCCGGGACTCCCTGGCCAAGTCGAGGTCGGCAGTCGCCAAGCCATCCGTAGTCTCGGCGACAACTTCTCCATCCGGATTCACAATGCGGCTTGCGGCCCCTTCGCTCACTGAAGTGACAAAATAAATGCCGTTATCCATAGCTCGGGCGCGCGTGATCGTGTCATAGTGCCGCGCTCCGGGATCGCCGGCGATCGGCAGAAATACGATCTCCGCACCTTTGAGCCGCATGATGCGGACGGTTTCAGGGAAGAAGAAATCCCAGCAGATCAGGATGCCAATGCGTCCGAAATCCGTATCGAAAACGGGGTATTCATTCCCAGGAGTTTCGCCATCCTCAACTTCGGCAAGGGGGAGATGCGTCTTCCTATACTTTCCCGCGATTCGGCCCTGGCGATCGATCAGCACCGCCGTGTCGTATGTCTTGCCACCATCCAATTCCAGCATCCCGGTAATGATGTACGAGTTGTATTCTCGCGCCTTGCGCGCCAGCGTAGTGGTCACAGGACCGGGAATCGGCTCGGAGCGATCGTGCACGGTCCCTTTTACCCCACGCTCAGGAAAGAATTCCGTCAGCAGAATTACATCCGGCTTCTCGCGCCCCGCCTCGTCCAGCACCTTCGCCATGTAATTCAGGTTGGCTTCAAGCGTGGTATTTTCGTGCTCTTCAATTCTTGTTGTGACTACTCGCACTCTGCGCGGCGCCGGTTCGGCCGTTTCCACCAGAGTCGGATTCCTGAAGCTTACCGAACCGCCATCTGTCCAGCGGAGCCACAACTCAATAGTGAGGCTGGATGCTTTTTCGGGAGCACGCAAGGTACGAGCTGCGCGGCGCCAGCCGTTATCGGCTGCGGAAATCTGGTCCACGTAGTCGCGCTGGATCGGCTGCCCATCCGATGCGTTCCATGACAACATAACTCCTACACTGCCGCGCTCGTTGACAATGCCTTTCGGTTGGTACAGCACCTCGAAGCGATAAAAATGGCCGGTGCTAACCGGGATGTCTTTCGCGAGCCATTTTCCGAAGGAGGAGAAATCAACGGAGGTGAGTCGCAGCGCGCCGCCATCGGCGTCTCTCACCACGCCTGCGCGCGGTTGCAAGTCAGGGCGCGGAGACCAGAGTTGCCATGAAACCGGATTGCCCGACGCATCAACCCGGAATGCGGGATTGGGAACCAGATTCGCTTGCATTTGCGCAAAAGCGCTTGCACTGCACAAACAAAGGACACACAGTACCCGATGAAGCTTCATTCGCAGAACCTTTCGTCGCGGCAGATTCAAGACGAGGCAAACCGCAATTCAAATTGCATGCATCACGGCATCTTCGTCGCTGTCGCTAAAGAGATCCCTGATCACGACCGCCGCTTACCTGCTGGGAGGCGGAACAACGCTTGACGCAAGTGGCATAGACATATAGTCTAGATATATTGCAATCACAACGGTCCTTTGTCAAACCGTATTTCTAGATGATCGGAAGCTCGGCGTCAACAGGATGAACTTTGAGCCCCGACTGTAGCGGCGGCGTCTTCGCCGCCGTCCGGCGATGAGGGCATCGCCGCTGCAGTTAGGCATTTCGAGAACGATCTTTTAGTGCGCTGCCCCGCTTGACCTTTGACAACCCCTCTCCCCCTTGGGGAAATACTACGCAAGAGCCCTCGAAATTCGTGTGTAGCACATGGTAGAATGACGCGGCGGAGCGAAGAAGGGCATGAAGCCTGATCGAGCCTCCGCTGTCCCTGAAGTTGGGAAACACTAATTGGATTCGATGCAACGGCGTGAATTCTTGACCCTCTTGATGGCTGCGGGGGCGATACGCTCCAGAGGGGACGCCCCAGCCTCACCCATCCACTTCACTTACCGTCCGATTGATTTCCAGCTCGACAGCTGCGAAACGCTGGAGCGGCATGCTCCGGAAACGATGGCTGGCGGCGTCGGCCTGTTTGATTACAACAACGACGGCCATCTCGACATTTTCTTCGCGAATGGGGCTGACATTCATTCCCTGATCAAAACTTCGCCCAAATATTCGAATCGACTCTTCGAAAACGACGGCAACGGGAATTTCAAGGACGTTACCGAGAAAGCGGGGCTTGCGGGCGCCGGCTTTTCGAATGGTGTTAGTGTCGGCGATTACGACAACGACGGCCATCTGGACCTGTTCGTTGGCGGCGTTCACGGGAACCATCTCTATCACAATAACGGTGACGGTACATTCACGGATGTCACGGAAAAAGCGGGGCTGGTCACCCGCGATTCAGAGTTTGGTCCGCTATGGTCAGTTGGCGGAGCTTGGCTCGATGTCAATAACGACGGCTTGCTCGATTTGTTCGTCCTCAATTACCTCGCCTGGGATGTCAGTACCGAGCCCGCGTGCTATTTCCAGCCCGGCGTCCGCGATTATTGCCATCCAAAGTTTTACAAGCCGACACCCAACCAACTCTTCCTCAACAACGGCGACGGAACGTTCCGCGACGTTTCCGCGGAATGGGGACTTCGCGCGCATCCGGGAAAAGGCATGGGCGTGGGCGTTGCGGATTACGATCTCGATGGCTGGGTGGATTTGTTCGTGACGAACGACACGATGTGTAACTGGCTGTTCCACAATAAAGGCGGTCGGAAGTTTGAGGAAGTGGCTTTCGAAGCCGGCGTCGCGCTGACGGAGAACGGGCAATTCATCTCGGGGATGGGCGTAGACGTCCGCGATATTGATAACGATGGCTTGCCGGATATCGCTTTTGTGGCACTCAATTATCAGACTTTTCCGCTGTTTCGCAATTTAGGCGCTGGGTTCGACGACGTGACGGTTTCGAGCGGCATGGCTCGCCTGAGCCTGCCGATGGCGGGTTATTCGCCGACGCTCGCCGATTTCGACAACGACGGTTGGAAGGACTTGTTCGTCACGCGAGGACACGTCGAGGGAGTCTCAAGGCCCGATATGCCGATGGACCAGCACAATAGTGTGTTCCAGAATCTGGGGGGATTCAAATTCCGGGCGCTCACCGCGGAAGCCGGCCTTGCCGCGCAGCCGCGCAAACGGCACCGTGGATCGGCGGTTGGTGATCTCAACGGCGATGGAAAGCTCGACGTCGTGACGAGCGCTCTCAGCGCGCCGGCGGAAATCTGGATTAACGACAGCCCCGGCGAGAATCACTGGCTGGCTTTCAAGCTTCAAGGAACCAAAAGCAATCGCGACGGCATCGGCGCAAGAATCAAAGTCATCGCAGGTAAATTGACGCAGTACAATCATGTTGTTTTTACGACAGGATACGCATCATCGAGCGCTGGACCGACTCATTTCGGTTTGGGTCCCTACAAAACGGCGGATCGCGTGGAAATTCGCTGGCCTTCAGGGATTGTGCAGGAACTGAAGGATGTCGACGCCGATCGCTGCGTAACGGTTATTGAAGGCGCCGGGTTCAAATAGCTGATGTAAAGCTAACTCGGCCGCCGTGGCCCGGGATACTCAGGACTTTCATTCCGTAGCTGCATTGGCGCCAGGCGGTCCCACGGTGAACAGGAGGCGCTCCATGGACGAGGTGTCCTGGTCGGGCTCGGAACTCCGTTTCGCGATGCTCCTCATCTGATTTATTTCTTCAGCAGCTTTATCCTTCTCTCCCATCTTGAGGTAGGCAGTGCGCAAGAGACTATGCGCGCCATATAGCGCCGGCTGAAGCCGCACAGCGGCGAGGAGCTGTTGAACGGCAGTATTGTAGTTTCCCTCATCCAGGAGAATCTGTCCGGCCAGTACTCTACTTTCGGCATCTTCAGGGTTCAGTGTCACTGCCTGAGAGATGGCCTTCTGAGCTTCCGGCAGGTTGAGCGGGGTCGTGTCCGTGATGGCTAACGCTTTGTAATAATAAGCCTCCGCTTGCCGGCATCCGAGGGCAATCGCTATATCGAGCATCTGCTTCGCTTGCCCCGATTTCAGTTCGTCCTGCAAGATCATGCCGTTCACGAGGTATGGGAGGTCCCACGCCGGCCAGCGCGACTCAATTTGCGCCAGCACCTTCATTGCTTCTTCGCTCCGCGCCTCGCCGGCGCGGGATCTCCCATGCGCCATCGGCAACTCAAGAACAACCGCCCGCGCCAGCCACAAGTTAGGCGCATCCGGGATCAGGCGGGTTGCATCTTCCAGAAACGCCGCGGCCTGCTTGAATTGGCCGTGTTTAATCAGAAACGCCGCGGCCTCAAAATACATATCGGTACGCTTGGGGGCCCCGCGAATACCTCGATTCAGCGAGTCCGCCGCTTCTGCGGTCTTGCCCATAGAATCCAGAATCTGGGCTCGAAGTATGAAGTAGTCGCCGGCGCGTTGGCCGGCGGGAATTTCATCGAGTTCGGCCAGTCCAGCTTCTGGGCCGACGGAATGAAACACGGCAATCGCCAGATCGAGCTTCGCATTTGGTAGCTTCTGGAAAAATTCCGCAGCCAAACCATACTGCTCATGCTCCAGTAAGGCTTTCCCGCAATCGGCCAGAGTTGCGCTACCAGCTCCCGCCGCAAGCACCTCCTGAAATACCGCGGCAGCGCGCTGTGTCTGCCCCCTGTCCAGCAGGGTTTGGGCGAGGTGAGCCTTAAGAACGACGTCGTTGGGGTATTCCTCGACCGCGCTCTGGAGCGATTCAAGAGACTTCGTGCTCCGCTGCTCCGGGGACAGGTTGAGAAAATTAAATAGGCCATAGCGCGGCTGATTCTGCTTCTCGCCCGCCGAGGCCTCCCGGAATGCCGCAAGCACTTGATTGAGCTGTTCCGTGCGACCCAGTTTTCGCAGTGCCACGCTGTAATGATATAAAATGTCGGGATCGTGGGGAGCCAACTTGGCGGCCTGTTTTAAGAGTGGCGCTGCTTCCCGCGCCCGATTCTGTCGCAGGTATATCTGCGCTTGCCAGTCCAGAAGCCGGGGATTATTAGGACTAAGCTTCCGAAGCGCCAGGATATCTTCTAGTGACTGGTCAAACTTATCATGTTGGAAATCGAGTACCGCACGGGCGTAGCGAGCCTCCGAGAGGGTCGGATCGAGCCTTAGGGACTCACCTAAACGGGCCAGAGCCTTGTCCGGACTACTGAATGCTTCGCCCATGGCGAGTTCATACTGGCCTCGCGCGTCTTTAGGGTGTCTAAGCGCGAATTGCTGAAGTTCGGGAAGACCATCCTTGGGCCGGCCGGCGAAGACCAACGCAAAGCCATGCTCGCGTCGGGCAACGCCGTCGGC
>JBOGJY010000439.1:0-2956 GCA_050745325.1 Terriglobia bacterium | reverse complement strand
GCCAGAGGCCGCCGCTACAACCACACCGACGTCTTGCCGGCAACCCAGGACGAGCCGCCGGGACGGCGGCGCTACAGGTTTTTGGTTGACCGTGGGTCTTTACCGGGTGCAACAACCCACGGTCAGAAAAGCACTGACCGTGGCTACCGGCTCCAGAATTTGGGGAATAATCTATGGCACAGCATCCGAATGTTTTAATCTCTGTATTGCGTAAAATCACGGCCTTCGCGGCGCTTTCTACGGCTGTCTTGCTGGCCTTGACGCTCCTGCGCCCCGCTCCGGCCGCGCACGCTCAGGCGGCGGCTCAGGATCATTCTCAGGCGCAACCCGCAAATCCTGGCGCCCAGATCGGCTACCAAAACCAGGCCCAGCAAAAGAACTTCATCCTCAAAGTCACCACCAACGAAGTGCTGGTAGACGTCCGCGTGACGGACCACAAAGGGCTGCCGGTCACAAGTCTCACCGCCAGCGATTTCAAAGTATATGAAGACGGCGTGCTGCAGAAGATCAATTCGTTTGACCTGGAGAACATCCAGAAGCTCGCGCAAGAGACCGGAGAAAATGGCAAGCCCGCCGAGATCAACCTCGCCACTATCCCTAAAGCCACAACCACGGAAGACCTCAGCCACATGGTCCAGAACCATCGCCTGATGGTGCTTTTCTTCGATATGTCCTCCATGCAGATCCCCGACCTGATGCGCGCGTTGAAGTCCGCCCAGAGCTTCATCCAGACGCAGCTCACCCCGGCGGACCTGGTGGCGGTGGTCAGTTATTCGAGTAATCTGCGCGTGATCCAGGAATTTACCAACAACCGGGACGCGCTCGGCAAGGCGGTGAAAAGCATTGAAATTGGCGCTTCTTCCACGCTTGCTTCGAACGGCAGCCAGGGCGCGGCGGGGGGCGCGGACTCATTCGGCAATACGGTCGTCACCCAGGACACGGGCGACGCTTTCACGCCCGATGAGACCGAATTTAATATCTTCAATACGGACGAAAAATTGTCTGCGCTCGAGTCGCTCGCCGAATTGCTCCAGCCGGTGCCAGGGCGCAAATCGGTAATCTATTTTTCGAGCGGCATCGAGCAGACTGGCGTTGACAATGAAGCGCAGCTACAGGCGACGACGGACGCGGCCAACCGGTCTGACGTGTCATTTTACACGCTCGACGCGCGCGGCCTGATGGCCATGCCGCCGGGAGGCGCCGCGTCAAGCGCCAGCCCCTCGGGCGCGTCCGGTTATACCGGGGACGCGGTCTCGTCGCAGATTACCAGCCTGCACAGCAGCCGCGAAACGCTCTCGACGCTCGCCACCGATACGGGCGGCCGCATGTTCACTGACCTGAACAATTTTGCCCCCGCCTTTAAGCGAGTGCAGCAGGAGAACACCACTTATTACCTGATCGGCTACACGCCGTCGAACACCAAAGCCGACGGCAGATACCGGAACATTCGCGTCACCCTGGCGGACCGGAGCGGGTTGAAGCTCGAAGCGCGGCCGGGTTACTACGCGCCCAAGAATTTCCACCAATTCAACGGTGAAGATAAGGACCTGCAACTCCAACAGGCGATGAGCTCTGAAACGCCTTTCCTGGATCTCCCGCTCGCGGTTGAGACCGCTTATTTCCTTCAGCCGGACGGCCACTACTACGTCGTGCTGGCGGCCAAGGTTCCCGGCTCCTCCATCCCGTTTCACCAGAAGTCGGCTGTCCATTCAACCCAGTTTGACTTTGCCTGGCGCGCCACCGATCCGAACGGCAAGGTGGCGGGCGCGCTGCTCGATACGCTGCCCGTCAAGCTGAACGCCGAGACTTACCAGGAGGTGCTGAAGGGCAACATCCTCTACGAGGGCGGCATTGTGCTGCCGCCCGGTACATACAAACTGAAGGTGGTGGCGCGGGAGAACCAGAGCGGCAAGATGGGTACGTTTGAAAAGCCGCTCATCCTGCCTCCGGCCGGCAAGACCGGACTCGAGATCAGCTCCGTTGTGGTGTCGAATGAACTCTCCAAAGCGCCGCCTTCCCGGCCCCAGCGCGGTCCCTGGGCGATGGCCGCCGCGGATAATCCGCTCGACTCAGGTTCCGAAGCCGTATTGCCCAGCGTTACGCGGGTCTTTCGCACCAATCAGGATATGTACATCTACTTGCAGTCTTACGCCGGAAAGTCTGAGGCGGGCGGCAAGCGTAAAGGTAAATCGGCGCCGCCCTCGGTAGCTCTCATCTTCTTCCGCAACGGCGTGCAGATTTCTGAGGCCGGACCTTATCCGCCCAAGTCTGGAAAGTCAGGGTCGGGGACCGCGTCCTATTTCACCCAAATTCCGCTGAGCAAGTTTCCTCCTGGACGCTACTGGATGCAGGTGAACGTGCTTGACCCGGCGGCGAATCAAGTGGCTTTTGCGCGGGTGCCGCTCGCCATCATGCGCGCGCCCGCGGCAGCGCCCGCCGCCCCGGCGGGGAGCCCAGGGAAATAGCGTATTTTAGGCTTCGCCACCCCACGGCTGTAGAGTCTGTGTGACAACCCGCATTTGTAGCACCGGGCTTCAGCCCGGCACACCCGTTTTCTTGCATTTGCCGCCCTGAAGAGCGGCGCTACGCGGCTTCCCGAAAAGTTGTCACACAGGCTCTGTAGCGGCGGCGTCCTCGCCGCCGGTCGTTACTCTTTGAAAGCCCGGCGGCCAGAGGCCGCCGCACCAGTGCTTGAACCAACCCGCATAATTCTCCGCCCCTTTTCCCTCGCATTTCACTATACTGTCTCACTCCCGCCTGCCGGGCGGCGAGCCACTCTCTTCGCGGAGGAACCGGATGCGACTTTTTATGGCAGAGATGGTTGGGACTTGTTTGATGATCCTTCTGGGTGACGGCGTGGTGGCGGGCGTGGTGCTCGCCAAATCGAAGGCGGAGAAGTCAGGATGGATCGTAATCACCACCGGGTGGGCCATGGCCGTCGCCGTGGGCGTCTACG
>JBOGJY010000438.1:0-3289 GCA_050745325.1 Terriglobia bacterium | reverse complement strand
GAGGTACGAGGGCGGGTGAGGGGTTCCTTGCGCCGGGTCCGGATCACCACCCCGTTGCAAAAGGAGCGCGGCGTCTGGGTGTTTCGAACCGGAC
Organism: Terriglobia bacterium; assembly: GCA_050745325.1. Classification (GTDB taxonomy): domain Bacteria; phylum Acidobacteriota; class Terriglobia; order UBA7540; family UBA7540; genus RH2-MAG17b. The sequence goes on along the minus strand of JBOGJY010000438.1, from coordinate 3,195 downwards.
AAAAGTTGCGCGCCTCGGCAGCCGATGACGCGCTTCATCAGGTGCGGGACGAACGCCATCGAGCCGCTTTGGGTGGGCTGGTCTGAAGCGGCGCTTGAATCCACCCTATTTCGTTAAAACCCTGCTAAGATAGAAACAGTGAATCCCAGTGAGATTTTCCCGGGGCGCCGGGGAAGCATTGCAATCATCTCAGCGCCTTCGGGATCCGGAAAATCAACCGTGGTCAAGCGTCTGTTGCGCTCGATGCGCGGGCTCGAGTTCTCTGTTTCCTATACGACGCGGGCCCCGCGCCCGAGGGAAAAAGACGGCCGGGATTATCACTTTGTAAGCGCGGCGCGATTTAAGCAAATGATCGCCGCGCGTGATTTTGTGGAATGGGCGAAAGTCCACGGCAACTTTTACGGGACGCCGCTTTGCCAGATCAACGAAGCGCAGCGGGCGGGGCGAGACATCCTGCTGGATATCGACGTACAGGGGCGCCACAACGCGCGGCGGCGGCTGACCGGCCCGATCAGCATATTTCTGCTGCCGCCTTCTTATCAGGAATTGAGACGGCGCTTGGTCCGCCGCCACTCGGACGCGCCTGAGACCATTGAAAGGCGCTTGGCCGCGGCCCGCGAGGAAATTCGCCACTGGCCTGAATACGATTACGTGGTGGTGAATGACGATGTAACGCAGGCCACACGAGCCTTGCGCGCGATTCTTTCCGCAGCCGGGTTCAGGCGGGAAAGCCAGCAGCGCCGGGTCGAGAGAATCTGTGAGACATTTGGAGGATAAATGGAAATACCGCAGTCCATCGACAGCAAATTCCGCTTTATTTTAGTCGCCGCGAAACGCGCGCGCCAGTTGCAGGCGGGCTCCCGGCCTTTGGTGCAAACACCCTTCAAGAAGACGACGAAAATCGCCGTCGCTGAGCTCGAGGCGGGCCTTGTCCCGTTCGAGATGCCGCCCATCCCGGCCGCCTACCGGAGCGAAAGCGAAAAGTAAGACCGGCGCCACAAAGGCCGGTCTACGGTTTCTGCTGCGGCCGGTAAAGAATGACCCGGACGTTTTCGAGCGTGATTAACCCGCCGCCCACCATCTCATCCAGGCGGGGCAAGACGCGCTCGATCTGCTCAGCCGTCTCGACAGTCTCAATCACAATGGGCAGGTCCTGAGAGAGGCGGAGGATCTTTTCCGTGTGATAGCGGCTGGTTGAGCCGTAACCGCCGATCCCGCGCAGCACCGTGACTCCGGAAAAGTTCTCCTTGCGAAATAGCTCCACAATCACCTGATACAGAGGCTTGCCGCTCCACTTGTCGCCTTCGCCGATGTAAACGCGCATCAGGGTGCGCTCGCCGGGGAATCGTTCGTGCTCCATGTGACCTCCCTGTGAGAACGGTGATGCGCGGCCAGGCGGCCGCCCGCCAGCTTCGCCACTGAACACGCGGCAGCAAATCCCTGCGGCGCTTCCTTACGAGAATGCGTCTCCCATACGCATCCCGGCGAGCATCAACAAAACCCCAACCAGCACGCTGACGCCGATGTAAATCGCGGCCTTCGTCCACTCACCGTCCTGGATCATATGGCCGCTTTCCCACCCAAACGTTGAAAATGTGGTGTACGCGCCGAAGAAGCCGGTCGTGATCCCGATGCGCCAGTCCGGCGGGACCGAAATATGATTCAGCGCAAACTCTCCGGCGAGCCCGAGGAAAAAGCATCCCGATAAATTCACCAATAAAGTCCCGTAGGGGAAGCCGGAGCCTGTCTGTTCCTGCACAAAACCTTGCATCCAGTAGCTGGAAAGCGTCCCCGCTACGCCAAAAACGCACAAGAGCAATATCCGCAAAACGCCTCACATTTCCCCGCGAACCGCCGCCAACAAAAAACTCCTGGGCGCGTGATCGCGGCCAGGAGTCATCAGCCCAGCATGGGCGGTTCAGGCGAACTCCATCGCCTTCCAATGTTCAATTCCCAATTCTATATCGAATAAGGCCGCCGTGGCGTCTCTATTTTAGGCCAACTTTAGGCGATGACCGCCTCACTTCGCTTTTTCTCCGGCTCATCTCCGATTCATAGCGGCGGGTTGCCCCGGCGGACGCGGTTGCGTATACTGGCAGTTCTAAAACGGCAACGAACACTTGGTAGCCATTCATGCCGCTTTGCAACAACAGCAACGGATGAAAAGGAGGCAATGTGGATTCGATTTCTCGCAGGGAGGCAGGCAGGCTTGCGCTAGCCGGGGGCGCCGCGCTTCTGGTCAGCGGCAAAAATCTCTTGGCGGCGCAGTGGATCGATTCTGTAGTGCACGGCGTTCAAATCGGCGCACAGAGCTATTCTTTCCGCGACCGGCCGCTGCCGGCGGTCATCAAAGGATATCAGGAGGTGGGGCTTGGCGAAGCCGAGCTCTGGCAGGGCAGCGTGGAGCCGCAGGTTTCCCGCGAGCGGTTGCGCAAGTGGAGGCTGACGGTTCCCTTGAGTCACTTCACGGCCGTCCGGCGGCAATTTAACAGCGCGGGCGTTCTCGTTTACGCTTACAATATCAGTTTTCAAAAGGATTTTACGGATGGCGAAATGGACCGCGGATTCCAGATGGCGCGAGCTCTGGGAGTGAAGTATATTACGGCGTCCTCGGAGGTCAGTCTGGCGCCCAGAATCGATACCTACGCGCAGAAATACAAGATTGTGGTAGGTTTCCACAATCACGACGACACCGCCGACCCCGACCAGTTCTCAACTCCGGATACCTTTGCCCGCGCCCTCAAAGGAGCCTCGCCTTATTTAGCCATCAACCTCGACATCGGGCATTTCGTGGCCGCCAATTCTGACCCGGTCTCGTTCCTCAAGGAGCATCACAGCCGCATCGTGACCCTGCACATTAAGGACCGCAAACGGAATCACGGGCCTGCCGTGCCGTTTGGCGAGGGCGATACACCCATCGTGGCCGTGCTGCAATTGTTGCGGGATAACCGGTGGAAGATTCCCGCCAACATCGAGTATGAATACGGCCCCAAGCCGGGCTTGGACACGATTGCCGAGATGAAGAAGTGCTACGCCTACTGCCGGAAAGCTCTGCTGGCGTAAGAAATGGCTGCTGGGTAATTGTAGGCAGCCGTTCATGGCGCTTTGCGATACTCGCAGGACATGGAAATACGAACGGAAGGGTATTGCTTTAGAGTCTGAGTGAAAACCCCGGTTGTAGCGGCGGCCTCTGGC
>JBOGJY010000437.1:0-6662 GCA_050745325.1 Terriglobia bacterium | reverse complement strand
ATTGCAGGCTGGCTAGGGGGGCATGACTTGAGTCCTGCCGCACAGGCGAACCCCTCACCCGCCCTCAGAGTTTTGCGGTTAAAACTCTGCGGTTTTTCGCAGGTCCAGACCAAAATGCCGCAGAGTTTCAAAAGCAAAACTCGGCGCTACAAAGCGGCAGCTCCCAAAGATTAGAAAATGGCCGGAGAGAATGGAAGAACATACAAAATTCACGGAACGAAGCCTAGCGAGTCTTTAGAATCAACGTTTCTAATAATTGCAGGCTGGCTAGGGGGGCATGACTTGAGTCCTGCCGCACAGGCGAACCCCTCACCCGCCCTCATACCTCGGGCACCCTCTCCCCGCAAGCGGGGAGAGGGTTGTTGTCTAATTAATTTGCTCCCTCGCCCCGAAGGGGAGAGGGTGCGAGCCCTTCGGCTCCGCTCAGGGTAAACTCCGTGAGCCGGGTGAGGGGTGTTACGGCGGAGCTGAAGCACAGCTCCCTTAAAATTAAGGAGACATTGCCCCCCGGTCACGAGGACATAAGTTTTTACGGAACGAAGCCTAGCGAGTCTTTAGAATCAACGTTTCTAATCTTTCTCTAATCTGGGGGGCGGGCGCAGGCGCGGCGGGCTTGGGTCGAGTCTGCGATCGGCAGAGGCCCACGGCATCTCACCATAGGTTGGGGCGGGGCCATGCCGAGGCGTCAGCGTCTGCCTGCTGCTTGCAGACGGAGAGGGGCCGCTGGTTCCCTGGGGCTTGTGGGCCCTGAGCCACCTTCTTCCGCCTCTGACTGGACGCCGAACCCTGCCGCTGGAAACAGGGAAACGTCATCGACGAGCTCCGGTGGCATAATATTCGACCCAAATCGCGCCTTTACGGATACGAATTAGATGCGTCTGTCCACTTGCATTCAGTACTAAGTCTATATTAATAAAGCAACTTAGCTAGTCATCTCAGGATCACCCTCAAGTTACCTCGTGTGCATTGACCCCATCCCGCCTCCTGGATACAAATGGTTCTACCCATGGGGGGGAAGACTGACCTTTGGTAGCCCCTTAATGTAAAGGCAGATGCAGTTGCCAGATGTGGTGGGCTTCAGTGAAGTCCCGGCGCGGCTGGAGGTTGGCCTGTGCCGGACCGGCGGTGCTCTTATCGCCGGATCTCGTCAACCGCAGGGAAACGGTTCGGGTTGCTGCTCCTTAGGAGGGGCTGACCGCGAAATCGGCTTGAGCGGGACGAATATACAAGGAGAATAAGTGACCATGCGTAAATTTCTAGTTTCAAAGGTTTTGGGGGCCATGCATAAAAGAGCGTGTATCTACTCTTCTATCATAGCTTTGGCGTTAGGACTCGCATTTTCTGTTGGCCAAAGCTTCGCGGATCCCATCATTGTGACGTCTTCGAACGACGCGACGCAGTTGGCGCAGGCGCTTGCGGGACCGGGAATCACCATAACGAGCGCCACACTGACTGAAAGTAACGATCCGGCTCAACAGGGTCTGTTCTCAGGGGCATCGGGCGTTCTCCCGTTTGATTCGGGGATTGCTCTTACCAACGGATCGATCAATAACATCCCTGGGCCGAATAATTCCAGCGGGGCTTCTCAAAATTGGGGAGGGCCTGGATACGCGCCTCTTGAGCTGCTGAACGGCAACACGCCCACTTTTGACGCCAACGTTCTCACGTTTACGTTTGTCCCCACCGGCAACCAAGTGTCCTTCCAATATGTCTTCGGATCAGAGGAATACAACGAATTTGTAAATGCGTTTAACGATGTGTTCGCGTTTTACCTCAATGGGACCAACATCGCGCTCATCCCAGGAACGAGCTCTCCCATTGCCATCAACTCCGTGAACTGCATGAGCAATTCACAGTTTTATACGAACAACGATCCCTTCACCGGGTCAGAGGCCGGTTGCAGCGGCAACGTCGCCAATCCCCTGGATATTCAATATGACGGCTTGGTGGGCGCATCGCAGCCGCTCTTCGCGACCGGCTCAGTAACCCCCAACCAGCCTAATACCATTACACTTGCCATCGCTGATACGGGAGATGGCAACCTCGATTCAGGAGTCATGATCGCAGGCAACAGTTTTGTGGTCGGTCCTCCGCCTTCCGCAACACCAGAACCGGCAAGCCTGGTATTTATGGGCACAGGGCTGTTAGGGCTGGCTGTGTTGCTCCGAAAGCGCAAGATGCTATTGGGAAACCGCGCGTAGCGGTCTGAGAGATCCGGTTCGCGTCCTGGGCGGTGAACGCGCCGTCTTTTGCGCCGCGAGCCGGATCCACAAATTAACTTGTCCACAGGGCTATAGAGTCTGTGTGACAACCCGCATTTGTAGCGCCGGGCTTCAGCCCGGCACACCAGTTTTCTTGCATTTGCCGCCCTGAAGGACGGCGCTACGCGGCTTCCCGAAAAGTTGTCACACAGCCTTTATGGCCCCGCATCTCACATAGAGTTTGACTCTACCTCCAGAGAAACCAGGAGGGCCGGCAGGCTTCAAGGCAAGCCGGTTCTCCTGGTTTTCTAGTTAACGTTGTTGGGCTCTCATCCCCCGTGGGAGTTGAGTTTCAGCTATCCTCGCTCGCACCAGCGGATTCCTTCTGGCGTGGGAATGACCGCCTTTCAGCCCTGCCGGGTGGACCTCATCCGGCTACCCCATAACCATTCTGGTGATTTGGGCCGCGAGGTGAATCTCAGCGGCGGAACTCGCCGCGCGGCGTCGCATTTCATCCGGCGGCTGGTAGTGTCTCAGTTTGATGTAGAGGCGGCTTTATGCCGCCACAATATGGCGGGGTAAACCCGCCGCTACACTCGAAACTGCGACGCTACCCGGCGGTTTTGCGCTTTTTATAAAGACTTACTGTAGCGGCGCTGCCTCGCGCCGCGTCGCGATATTATGTAATCCTCAATAAGCAGACGCTACTTAAGGAGGATCAATGCCCGCCCCTTCCGCCAGCCTCGGCTTGAGGGTAAAGTGGATAATGAATGAAATTCCGCGTTAGCGTTCTGATTGCTTTTCCACTCGTCTTTATAGCCTTACTCGTCTTACACTTTCCTTTTCTACGCCTCCCTTACTACTGGGACGAAGCGGGCTATTACATCCCCGCCGCGCTCGACTTTGCGCGCCACGGCCTGCTGATCCCCCGCACCACGCTGCCCTCAGGCCACACGCCGCTGGTGATGGTTTACCTGGGGGCCGTGTGGCGCCTCTTCGGCTTTTCTGAGCCGGTCACTCGCACGGCGATGATCTTGATTGCCGCAGTTACAGCCGTCACAACCTACGCGCTAGGCCGCCGCGTGGCAGGCAGGGAAGCGGGGATATGGGCGGCGGCGCTGCTCGCGCTCTCACCGCTCTTCTTCGCGCAAAGCTCGCTGGTGTTTCTCGATCTCGCGGCGGCGCTCTTCACCACGCTGGCGCTGCTGTTTGCGCTCGACCGGCGCTGGGTGGGCTTTGCGCTCATGGCATCACTCGCCGTGCTGAGCAAGGAAACCGCTATCGTCCTGCTTCCCGCGGTGTGGGCTTTAATGCTGATTCGCGGCAAGGAGCGCCGGATGCGGGCGTGGGCGCTCTCTATGGTTCCAGTTCTCCCGCTTGCCGGGTGGGCGCTTTACTACCACAGCCGGACCGGCTTTTGGACCGGAAACGCGGAATACCTGCAATACAATCTCTATTCCGCCTTCACCCCGCTTCATATCTGCCGCAGCTTTCTCGCCCGGTTCGCGGAAGTGTTTGCGCAAGGTTTCAACTGGCTCGTGGTTGCCGCTGCAGCGGCGGGAGTCTGGTGGATGCGGGCGAAGCCGGGGCCGGCCGCTGGCCGGGCCGCGCGCGGGCGCCCTGCCCCTGGCGGAGGAGAGACGGTCTTCGGCGATTTCGCGTTTCTCACTTTCGCGCTTATCGCAGTCTACGTTCTCATGTTGAGCGTGGTCGGAGGCGCCATCCTCCCCCGCTACATGCTTCCCGTCTTTCCGGCGTTCTATGTCCTTGCGGCGGCGTTCATGGGCAAACTTCCGAAGCCCCTGGCCCGGGGCGCCTGTTGCCTCGCGGTGGCTTGCTTTGTGGCGTCGTGGTTCATCAACCCGCCTTATCCGTTTCCATATGAGGACAATCTTTCGTATGCGACCTTTATCCGCTTGCACCAGCGCGCCGCCGGGTACCTGCAGTCGCTGCCGGATGACCCGGTGATCCTTACGGCATGGCCCGCCACCGATGAGTTGCGGCAGCCCTACCTTGGCTATGTCAGCCGTCCGTTGCGCGTCGCGCCGGTTGACAATTTCACGGCGGCTTCTTTCGCGCGCGTTCCTCATTTCGGCGTGCTCTACCTTTACTCGCGCAACTGGGAGCCGCCTCGCAATTTGCTCACCGCCTTTGGCCCGCTTCGCGGCATCAGCCGGCGGTTCTACGATTATCAGCCTCCGGCGCAGCCAGGCGTAATCGCCGCGCGCTTTCACCTGAAGCTGGTCAAGGAATTCGCCAGTCGCGGACAGTGGGTGAGGATTTACCGGAGTTTGTGAGGTTGGGCGCGCGTGAAGCGGTGAAACAAATAATCAATCAATCAACTAATCAATCAATGGCGCCTCGCAAAGACGCCGAGAATTGCAAGAAGATTGTCTTGATTTCCTTTGCCAAACCCTTGCGGCTTCGCGCCTTTGCGAGAGGTTTTTACTTCTCTCGAAATGTTCACAATCTTGGGTTCGGGGCGACTGCGCCCGATGAGGGCAAAATGAACGCCTGACGAGCGCCAGGGCATAGGGTTTGCACCCGGCTTTCCACGTCAGGCCGCCGCAAGGGTTTGTGCTAAACTCTTCTCGCCATCGATGCGTTACCGTGCGGGGGTGGCGGAACTGGTAGACGCAAGGGACTTAAAATCCCTCGGTCCGTAAGGGCTGTGCGGGTTCGATTCCCGCCCTCCGCACCATGGTTGAGCTTTACATATTATAGTGACAACGTTTGCTGGTGCGGCGCTCTCTGATCGCCGGAATTCCGGCGGCCAGAGGCCGCCGCTACAATAATAGGTGTCACTATAATATGTAATCCTCGATAGTTTTGGTGAGGTTCATGGCGCCTGCGGAGCCTCGCACGCGCCGCCCACTCCGGCGCTGTTTGCAATGTGTTGATCCACATATTGATTCACACCCCGCGCTGAATCGCACATGGCAAACTACACCCCGCGCGTAGTAATATGCCGTACCCGGCGGTTTCCAGAATCACGGAGGTTTCAGTGAGAGGCAAGCGCGCCCAAGTGGCGCAAGTTGGCGAACGAACGAATCCCGCGGGCAAACCCGTCGGCAACAAGATCCTCTTGTCGATTTCCGACGACGAGTACCGGAGAATACGTCCGCATCTCGAGTTTGTTGATTTGCCGCACCACCTTAGCCTTCATGAGCCGCGTGAAAAGCTGGAGTTTGTATACTTCCCTAACCGCGGCTTGGTCTCGCTCGTGGTCGCAACCCAAGAAGGAAGGGAGGTTGAAGCGGGTGTGGTGGGATGTGAAGGCGTTGTAGGCACCGCGCTCGCGGTGGGCCTGTACAGAAGTCCACTTCGGGAAGTGGTGCAAATTGAGGGCAACGGCTTCAGGATATCCGCCCTCGCATTGCAAGCCACTCTTCAGGCGGCGCCGGAACTGCAGATGAGTTTGAGCCGCTATGCTGTGCTCCAAGGAATGCAAGTGGCGCAGACGGCGGCTTGCAACCGGCTGCACGAACTTGTACAACGGCTGGCGCGCTGGCTGCTTATGGCGCAGGACCGGGTGGATACGGGTACACTGCCCCTAACGCACGATTTTCTCGCCACCATGCTTGGGACTGACCGGTCTAGCGTAAGCCTCGCGGCCGAAGCACTGCAGAAAAACAAGCAGATCCGGTACCGCCGCGGCGCGGTAGAGATCGTGAATCGCAAGAGACTTGAAACGTCCGCTTGCGAGTGCTATCAAGTGATTCAACAGTTGAATGGACAACTAGGCCTGAAATAATCCCGCCAAGCGTTGGATACCCTACCGACAGTCATTGCTGCCAACCCATAAATTCACTTTCCGGGCGAAGAAGGGGGGCGCCCCAAAAATAGAGAAGCAAATCGTATCGCTCCTAAATCCACGCGTCTGCTGACAGGAGTGAACCATGCCGCATGAGGCTCAATTCTGTTTGTTCGTCCAACATGATAAGGGACCGCTGTGGAGAGGGTTTTTCAACGATCTCGATGAAGCCAAACGGAAGGCTCAGGAGCTCGCCGACCGCGAGGGTTTTGAATTCTTCATTTACAATCTCCAGAGTTCTACCGAAATAGCGCGGTTCTTCCCGTCGCGGCCCAAGCCAGACGCCTAGCCTCAACACTGTTCACTTAAGCAGAATATTGCTGTGGAACGACCCATGCAGGCGTCTGTCATTCTGAGCGCAGCGAAGAATCTGCTTTTCCTGCTGATTTACAAACAGATCCTTCGCTGCGCTCAGGATGACAAGCAAATTTGCTGCAGTGGAATGACGCGCTGAGCTTAAGTGAACAGTGTTGGGGTTAGGCTGGATTATTCACTAAATTCGGTTTGAGCTTCAGGAGGGCGCGGTTTTAACCGTGCCGTTAAAGGGCGCCTTAAATTTTCTTGCCTTGCCGGATATAGAGAGATGCGAGCTTTCGGCGGGGTTAAAGAGTCGTGTGATAACTACGGTTGTAGCGGCGGCCTCTGGC
>JBOGJY010000436.1:0-10046 GCA_050745325.1 Terriglobia bacterium | reverse complement strand
AGCTGGCCGCGGCGGATTGGGCCGTTGTAAGGGCGATAGGTGCCCGACGTCAGCACCGCCACCTGCGCCGCGCGCGCGGCGGGCGTGGGAGCGGCCGGAGGGGCGGGAGCGGCCTGCGGCTTTTCCGCAATCTGCCCAAGCGCCTCCGGAATCCGGTTGAGAGCGTAATCACTCGCCGCGCTCGCCGCCGCTCCGCCTTGCGCCGCCAGGCTTTGGAATTGAGGCGCAAGCTGGCGAAGCCCAGCGGCGTTCTTGCCGCTAACCGCCTGGTTGAACTGGCCTGTCAGCTTTTGCAGACTTTGCGCCTCGAGGCCGTCAAGCTCCGATTGGAGCGGGCCTTCGGCGCCGCCTTGCTGGCCGATGGTCGAGAGCAAAGCGCGGGCCTGGCGGAACTCGTTGTGGCTTTCCAGGTCCTTAAACTGGCTCAGACTGGTTTGGAGCGCCTGGGCTTGAGCTTGCGATTGCTTCTTCTGCTGCGCCGAAAGCTGCTGGTTGATCTGGTTGAGGCGGCTCTTCGCCTGGGCGGCCAGCGGGCCGCCCGCGTTCACAATGTCCTGGAATTTCGTTTCGGCCTCGGCAAGCTGGCCGCTCGTTTGCATCGCCGCGGCGGCGTTGAAATCCTGCTGCGCTTTGATCTGAGCTTCGAGCTTGGTGAGCGCGCTTTGCGCCTGAGGCGTGAGCGTGGAACCGGGAACGTTCAAGTTCACGACCTGCTGGAAGAGGTCGCGCGCGCGCGCGTAATCCTGGCGGCGCAAGGCTTGCTGCGCCTGGGCAAACTTTTGCCGCTCGATCACCGCCGGGTCTTGCCCGGACTGGAGCGCCTTGACGTTGGTGATCGCCTGGAGCGCCGGGTTCTTCTCGTCGCCGTTGAGAGCGGTGACGCGCTGGTACAGGCTAAGCGCCTGCCCCCAGTTCTTTTGCTCCTGCGCGGCCTGTGCTTGGGTGAAAAGCGTCTTCTCCAGTTGCGAGTTGGTGGTGATTTGCTCGACTTGCTTTTCGGCCTCCGTCTGAAGCGGGCCCGGCTGCGCGGCGAGAATCGTCCACAAGCTCAAGGCTTGATCGGGCTGCCCTTGCTCGATAAGCAGCTTGGCCTGGCGCTCAAGCTGCAACTGCTGCGGCGTGGCCGCGGAAGGCGTCTGGTGATGGTTAAGGTCATGAATGATGAATGCTGCTGCAAGCGCCAGAATAATCACCGCAGCAACCACAATCACGGTAATGTTTGGCCCCCGGCGCGACGCAGATTGTGGCGCATCCACAGCGGCCGGCCTGAAGCTGCCTTGCGCCGGCGAAACGCGCGGCGGCGCGGCTTCCGCCGCGGGCGCCCGCAACTCGGTCTCGGCAAGCTCCAGCATCCGCTGCACCCGGGGTTCGTTAGGGAACCGGTTCTTCACGCCCGCGAGAACGCGCGTAGCCTGGTCGAAGTCCTTCGATTCGACAAGTTGATGGGCGGCCTTAATCTGTTCGTCGAGCCATTCCGTTCCTTGTTTCGCGCGCGCGTCCGCCGACCGCTTCTCAGCCGTTTCGAGCAGGCGGCGTATCTCGTCATTTCCGGGATTCGCCGCGCGCAGCTTGGTGAGCCGTTCAACGGCGCCGTTCGCGTCGCCCGCGCCCAGCCGGTTCTCGGCGTCCCAAATCGCTTCTTTGAGGTCGAAGCTTTTGGCGCGGGTCGACCTGTCCTCGTGGATAATCTCGATCAAGCTCGAAGCCCGCGCATTCTTGGGGTCGAGTTGAAGCGCCTTTTGCAGCTCGGATTCGGCGATGGTCAGGTCGCCCGTTTTGAAAGCCTTGTGTCCGGACACAAACGCTTCTCTGCCCGCTTTCTGGCGTTCCTGCTCCTGCTGAATGCGGGCGTGGAGGTCGAGGGCCCGCGGGTCAGCGGGGCTGAGCTTCAGGGCCTCGTCAATCGAGTTCAAGGCTTCCGCCAACTCGCCTTGGTTGAGCAGCCGCTCCGCCTCATTGGCAAGCTGGATCAGACGGGAAGACGATTCAATCCGCCGGATCTCTTCCGTAATCTGGCTCATGAGCGATTTCGCTTCGGCGTGGGTGCTATCGAGCATGAGCACCGAGCGCACCCGCTCTTGCGCCTGGGCCAAATCACCCGTACCCCGTAGCTGCTGAGCCTCCGTCACAAGCTCGCTCACCACCGTGCGGCGCGACATCTGCTCGATGGGCGCAAGCTCCAGCAAGACTTCATCGAGGCCTAGCGGCCGCCTCGAGGGATCTTTCTGCAGGCATCGGGAAACAAGCGCTTCGATCTCGGCCGGGATGCCGGGATAGTAGTGCGCCAGCAGTTCCGGCTCGGTGTTGAGGATTTTCGAGATCAGCGCAGCGAAGGTGGCGGCTTCGAAAGGCTTGTGGTAGGTCAGCAATTCGTACATGACGACGGCGACGGACCACAAGTCGCTCCTCACGTCCACATGGCCGTCATTCAACTGCTCAGGAGAGGAATAATTCACCGTCCCCATGAAAACGCCAGTCTTGGTCAGAGTGGTGGAGTCGAGGTGGGCAATGCCGAAGTCGACCACCTTCACCACGCCGTCGGGCCTCACCAGAATGTTGCCCGGCTTCACGTCGCGGTGAACCACGCCGTGTTTGTGGGCGTGGTCAAGGCCCTGGCAGAACTGGGAGATGATCTTCAGCTTCAACGCCAGCGGCAAGGATGGCCGGCGGGCGATGATTTTCTGCAGGCTTTCGCCCTCCACGTATTCCATCGCAATGTAGGGCCGCCCTTCGGACTCGCCCATGTCGAAGATGGTGACGATGTTCGGATGCTGCAGGCTTCCGGCCGATTGCGCCTCGCGGTAAAATCGCTTGAGCAAATCGGGATCGGCGAGCACCTCCGCGGTGAGCGTCTTGAGCGCCACAAGGCGGCCGATAACGGGGTCGCGGGCCTTATAAACGATGCCCATGCCCCCCTGGCCCAGATCACCGATTATTTCGTATTTGCCAAACCGTTGTTTAACTTTGGAGCTCAATTATTCGGACCTCAGACGGATTTCCGCCAGCACGACTGTAATATTATCCGGTCCGCCGTTCTGGTTGGCCTGCGAGATCAGGCGTTCCGCTTTGGCGTGCAAGGGCGCTTCCCACGCCAGAATCGCCGCGATCTCGGGATCGGAGACAATCTTATACAGCCCGTCGCAACAGATAAGCAGAGTGTCGCCCGGTTGCAGCCCGGAGGAGCTCATGACAACGTTCAGGTTTTGCTGCGCTCCCATCGCCTGCGTCAGAATGTCATTGACGCGGTCGCCAAAGTGGCCTCCCTCGGCGGAGCGAAGCAGGTTCCCAACCGTTTGATCTTCGGTAAGCTGCGTCAGATGGTTCTCCCGGAACAGATAGGCGCGCGAGTCTCCCACCTGAGCGATGCCAGCGCGGCGGCGGGAGAGGAGTACGCCGGTCAGGGTGCATCCCATGCCCTCAAGCGCCGCGTCTTTCTGCGCCGCGTCGAAAATCAGGCGGTGTGTTGATTCAACCGCCGCGCACAGCGGAGCCTCGGCGCCCGCTTCCGGGCTGCGCTCTTGCGGCAAAAGCTTTACCAACTCCTCGCCCAGCGTTTCCACGCAGAGCCGGCTCGCCACCTCGCCCGACTGGTGTCCGCCCATACCGTCGGCGACCGCAAGCAGCAGGCCCGGACCGGTGAGGGAGAATGTGAACCCTTCCGCCCCCTGGCGCAGCACCTCGCCATCGAGGGGAAGCACAAGGTAATTATCTTCATTGTTTTTACGCTTCTGACCGATATCGGTGAGAGCAACAACGCAGGCGCACAAGGACCCCGTCTCCTGAGCCTGTGCTTTTAGGGGCGCTGCCTGGGGAATATCAAAACCCAAGGAACAAATCCTTTGTTTTTCAAGCTGCTGAAAACACCGTAAGGATAACATGAAAACCACCAGCCAAGCCGTCAAATTCGGACACCCAATTGGGCAACAGTCCGGCTGCCAGAGCGCCTGCGCCGTGACGCTTCAACCCTTAATCATCGTCAGGTTTAACGCGCCACTTTACGCCAGTTTGCGGCTGCGCTGATCCGCAAGCGTTCGAGATCCCTGCGGAAGCGTATCTCAGAGAATGCTCATCGGGATGGAACGGGTTTCGGGACTGGCAGTGATTCCGCTCGCTATCCTCTGTGTTTACTAAGTGATAAGCGCCCAATCCGATCCCAGAACGGGAAGCGAACAGATGGCCGGCTCTAATTTCTTAAACTCGCGCTCGCGCCTCAAGAACGCGCCCTTTGAGGCCGATAAAGTATGAGCAGTGCTCGGCGTGTACAAGAATCCCCGGCGAAGCGGCAAAGCCACCCTCAAGCTGAACTTGGAACCCGGGATCGAAATGGGGTGCTGGAGCAGGATGAGACTTGCGAAACAGAATAAAGCCCTGGGCGTAGCCCTGGCGCGGCTCAGGCCCTTGCTGGTGGAACCTTGGGGTTCGCGCCCGGCCACCCGCATTCTCACTCTGTTGGCGCTGGGTTTGTGTCTCTTCCTCCCGCCCTCTTTCGCCAAGACGCTGCGGCCGGCGCCCGTTGCTTTCCCTGCGGCGTCTACACCACAAATACGGATTCCCGCGCCGGCTTCCAGAGTGGCTACCGTGCTGCGCCAGCTCGCATCGTGGACGGCGGGGGATGCGGTGATTATCGCTGGAATATTGGCCGTGTTCATTTTAGTCGCCCTGTTGTGGGTTATAGAACTCCGCCACCGGGTCCGCGAGCAAACCGGAATTATCATGGAGCGCCTGCGGCGGGAAGTGGCCCTTGAGGAGCAATACCACGACCTTTTCGAAAACGCGCACGACATCATTTTGACAGCCGACCTCGGTGGCCGCCTCACTTCTTTGAATAAGAAAGGCGAGGAGATCAGCGGCTATAGCAGGGCCGGAATCATCGGAACAGACCTCAGTGCAATCGCCGGCCCCAAATCTCACGAAATCGTTGCGCGCGCCATCAGCCGTCTGAGGGATGGAGCGCCGGTTGTCTCGTTCGATCTCGAAATCATGGCCAAGGACGGCCATCCCGTCCCGCTCGAGGTGAGCGCGCGTCTCATCCATGAAAAGGGAAGGCCTACGGGCGTTCACGCGATCGCGCGCGACATGACCGACCGCAGGCGGGCCGAGACGGATTTACAGCACGCGAACCGTATGTTGAAAGCCCTGGGAAACTGCAAGCAAGCGATGCTCGAGGCAAAGACCGAGGCGGAATTGCTGCCCGCAGTATGCGAGGCGATCATTGACTCGGGCGGGTATCGCATGGCCTGGGTTGGGTACGCGCGCAATGACGAGCAAAAGTCCATCGAGCCGGTGGCTTGGGCTGGCTTCGAAGAGGGCTATACAGGCCTTGTGCGCCTTCGATGGGACGAATCAGAAGGAGGGCAAGGCCCTACAGGCGCCGCGATTCGCACCGGGAAGCTCTCTCAAATCCGCGACTACGCGACCGACCCCACGGTGACTCTCTGGCGGTCCGAGGCCCTCGAGCGCGGCTACGCTTCGTCGATCGCTCTTCCGCTGGTTCACCGGGGCAAGGCTTTTGGAGCCGTGTCGATCTATGCGGCCACTCCCAATGCGTTTGACGGTGAGGCCATCCACCTGCTGACGGACTTGGCGGAGAATCTCGCCTACGGCATTGCTACCCTGTGGGCGCGCGAGCAACGCCGGCGCGCCGAAAGCTCGTTGCGCGAAAGCGAGGAAAAGTTCAGGTTCCTTTTCTCCAATAATCCGCTTCCCATGTGGGTTTATGACGTCAACACCCTGGAATTCCTGGAGGCAAATCTCGCCGCGACCTCCCATTACGGCTATTCGCGGGAGGAGTTCCTGCAGATGCGCATCACGGATATCAGCCCCCCCGAAGACGTTGCGCGCCTCCTTAACGATCTCTCTCAGCGGCAGTCCGTGTTGCAGAAATCGGGCTTTTGGAGACATCAACTCAAGGACGGCCGGATTATTTCGGTCGAAATCACTTCTCACAAACTTGATTTCAAAGGCAGGCCTGCGGCGCTGGTTGTCGCTCAAGATATTACGGAGCGAAAGCGCCAGCAAGAGGCGCTCCGTGAAAGCGAAGAGCGGTTCCGGACGGTTTTTGAAAGTTCGGGCGTTGGGATTGTGCTTACGGGCCTCGACGGCCGTTTCATCGAGGTGAACCCCACATACCGGCAGATGGTCGAATACACAGACCAGGAGCTCAAGGAACTAACCCTCCTCGACGTCACGGAAGAGCACGACCGGCCTCGCTGCAAGCAAATGATCCAAGATCTGCTCAGCGGCGAGGCTAAACAGGTCACGGTTGAAAAACGGTATTGCAGGAAAGACGGCTCGGTTCTCTGGGTGAATAGCGCCGTCTCTTTGGTGCAGGATGCGGAGGGCAGCCCCCGTTTCATTATGGCGGTGGTTGAGGATATCACCGCGCGCAAGTATGCCGAAGCCGCGCTCGCAGACAGCGAAGAACAATTCCGCTTGCTGCTTGATTCGACAGCCGAGGCGATTATGGGGGTTAACCAGGAGGGGAATCTGATTTTCGCCAACTCCGCCTCGCTGCGGCTGCTGGGTTACGAGAACTCTCAGGAAGTGTTGGGTAAGAATGGGCACGATCTCGTGCATCATTCTTATCCCGACGGGCGGCCCTATTCGGCCGCGGGGTGCAAGATTAGCCATCCGGAAGCGGGAGTCGCGGGATGCCACAGCGATGACGAAGTCTTCTGGCGCGCGGATGGAACCAGCATTCCCGTGGAGTGGTGGTCCCATCCGATGCTCAAGGATGGCAAACCTGTGGGCGCCGTGGTCGCCTTCATGGATATCACGGAGCGCAAGCGCGCCCAGGAGGCGATTGAAGCCTCCGAGAAACGCTACCGGACGATGGTCGAGCGCAACGTGGCGGGCATTCTGCGAACTACGCTGGAAGGGCAAATCATCGATTGCAACGAGCCGCTGGCGCGCATCCTGCGCTCGGGCTCGCGCGATGATGTCCTTCACCACAATATTACCGAGCTTTATGCGGATCCCGCCGACCGTGAAGTCCTGCTGGAGCGTCTGCGCAACGAAGGGCACGTCAGTTCCCATGAACTTGCCGTGAAAGCAAAAGACGGCAGCAGAATTTGGGTGCTGATTAACTCGAGCCTGATTGACGGCGAAAACGGAGGCCCGCCTGTTATCGACGCCAGCCTGATTGATATTACAACCCGCAAGGAGGCCGAGGAGGCGCTCCTCAAAGCCAAGGAAGCCGCCGAGAACGCCAATCGCGCCAAGAGCGAGTTCCTCGCCAATATGAGCCACGAAATCCGGACGCCCATGAACGGCATCATGGGCATGGCTGGTCTTTTACTCGAAAGCGAATTAAATCCTGACCAGCATGAATACGTCAACATGGTGAAAAGCTCGGCGGACTCCCTGATGACCATCATTAACGACATCCTGGATTTTTCCAAAATCGAAGCCCGTAAGATGGCGCTCGAGACCATCGATTTCAGTCTGCGTGATTGCGTTGAAGAATCGGTGCGCAGCCTGGGTCTGCGCGCGGGCGAAAAGGGGATTGAT
Organism: Terriglobia bacterium; assembly: GCA_050745325.1. GTDB lineage: Bacteria > Acidobacteriota > Terriglobia > UBA7540 > UBA7540 > RH2-MAG17b. Next base: position 2,537 of record JBOGJY010000436.1, on the reverse strand, counting down.
CTCGCCTGCCACGTCCAGCCCGGCCTTCCAGAAATGCTTGCCGGTGATCCCGGACGCTTGAGACAAATCCTGTTGAACCTGCTGGGCAATGCGGTCAAATTCACCGAACACGGCAAAGTTGTCTTGACGGTTGAGCAAGCGCATGAAACGGAGAATGAGCCGGAAGCCGGGGCGGATTCGCTCGTCCACTTGCACTTCATGGTGAGCGATACGGGAATCGGCATCCCGAAGGAAAAGCAGGACGTCATCTTCGAATCGTTTGCGCAGGCGGACAGCTCGAGCACGCGCAGATTTGGCGGCACGGGCCTGGGCCTGACGATCGCCTCCCAGCTTGTCGGGATGATGGGCGGGCGCATCTGGCTTGAAAGCGAGCCCGGACAAGGCGCGACGTTCCATTTTACCGTCCGCATCGAGGAGCCGCTTGAGCACGTGCGTGACTTCCAAAACGATTCCTCGCCTTTGATGACGCGGCATTCTTCGCCCGCGAATCACCGCAGCCTGACGGTGCTGCTGGCCGAGGACAACCCGGTGAACCGGACCCTTGCCATTCGGCTGCTCGAGAAGCGCGGGTATTCGGTGGTATGGGCCGCAAACGGGCGCGAGGCTCTGGCGGCGATCGAGAAGCAGCCGTTTGACCTGGTGCTCATGGATGTTCAAATGCCAGAGATAAACGGGTATGAGGCTACGGCGTGCGTCCGGGAGAAGGAAAGGATGACCGGCCATCACATCCCCATCATTGCGATGACCGCTCATGCGATGACGGGAGACCGGGAGCGATGCCTTGAGGCAGGAATGGACGGTTATGTTGCGAAACCAGTCCGCGTGAACGAATTGTTTAATACCATTGATGGGGTAATCAAGATGAATGTTATGAATGATGAATTGCCATCCGCCAGAACGGAGGTGAACGCCACTTTGGACCGCGAGAAGATTCTCGATCAAGTTGGAGAAGACGAGGAGCTGCTGGCCGAAGTGGTGCGTATTTTCCTTGAAGAATATCCGCCGGCCCTGGCCCGGCTGAAAGCGGCCGTGGCGGCGCGTGACGCTAAACGCATCATGGAGGAAGCCCACTCCTTGAAAGGCTCCGTCGCCAACTTCGGTTTTGAGCCCGCCGTTCAAGCTGCATTGGCGCTGGAGTTGATGGGGCGTGAGGGTGGCCTTGCGAGCGTTGACAAGACGATGGGCCAGTTCGAAGAACTGATGAACGATCTGGTCCCCGCCATCGCGGCGCTCTGCCAGCAATCCGTCGAGCCTTAGCCTCCGCGAACGTTTGGCTCCGTCAGAATCTATGTGACAACTGCGGCTATAGCGGCGGCCTCTGGCCGCAGGCTTTTAAATAGTAAAGACCGGCGGCCAGAGGCCGCCGCTACAACTTCAATTGACAAAGCCTGCCGCGCGCTGCAAAATCGCTCCATGTCTTCTCACCGTGTTTTAAAAGCTGCATGGCTATCTTCCGTGTCTTCTCTGGCGGGCGCAGCGATTCTTGTTATGGCGGCTGCGTCCATCATCTCCTTCGCTTCCCCAGGCCTTGCAGCCAGCGCCGGGAAGCCAGCGGCGTCAACGCCGAGGCCTCCCATCTTGCGTATCGCGCACGTCGCTTTTCTCACCAGCAGTCTCAGCGAAGCGCGGCATTTTTACGGCACGGTGCTCGGTTTCGACGAAGCGTTTGAGGTGAAGCTGCCCGGCAGCGGAGCGGACGTGGCCTTTTTCAAAGTAAACGATCATCAATACATCGAGCTCTATTCGGAATCGGGCGGGCCGAACGAAGATCATTTAGTCAATATTGCGTTCGAAACGCCTAACGTGAAGGCAATGCGCGAATACCTCCGGAGCCGTGGCGTTCGAGACATGGAAAGCGTTCATCCCCTTCTGTCCAAAGACCCCGGCTTTGCCATCACCGACCCTAACGGCCATGTAATCCAGTTTGTCGAGTATTTGCCCAACTCCATGACCGGCCAGCGCAAGGGAAAAGATCTTCCGGCCGGCCGCGTTTCGACAGAGATCATTCACGCCGGGTTCATCGTTCGCAACCGCGCGGCGGACGACAAGCTTTACAAGGATATCCTCGGCTTTAGCTTGATGTGGTACGGTGGCAAGAACGACACCGAAACGGATTGGCTGGATATGCGCGTGCCGGATGGCGCGAACTGGGTGGAATACATGATGAATGTGCATGACCTTTCGCAGCACACGCTGGGAGTTAACCACCACTTCTCGCTGGGTGTTCCCAGTGTCGCCGCCGCCGCCAAGCTGGTTTCCGCGCGCGGATACAAGCCCGTGAAGCCGCAGATCGGGCGCGATGGCAAGTGGCAGCTCAACCTCTACGACCCCGATGGCACTCGCGTCGAGCTGATGGAGCCAAAGCCGGTGCAAACGCCCTGTTGCTCCCCCATGCATCTGCCGTGAATTGGAAAAGCCGCAGCGTTAGAAGGCGAACGCTGCGCCACCGCGAAGCGGTGGAATCTGAATAGCCGTGGGTGAAACCCACGGAACTGGAACCCGCGATTATCCCCGGCAACCCCGCAGGGGTTGAATAT
>JBOGJY010000435.1:0-6129 GCA_050745325.1 Terriglobia bacterium | reverse complement strand
AGGCGCCCAAGAATGGAATTACTCCCCGAAACGCTGCGGCAGAAGATCAAAGGTGAAGTTCGTTTTGACGCGGGCAGCCGCGCTCTTTACGCTACCGACAGCTCGAACTACCGTCACACGCCCATCGGAGTTGTGATTCCGCGCGACGTGGAAGACATCGTTGCCGCGGTGGGTGTTTGCCGCCAATTCCACGCGCCGTTGCTGGCTCGCGGCGGTGGCACCAGCCTGGCGGGACAGTGTTGCAACGCGGCCGTGGCGCTCGACACGTCCAAATATCTTTGCCACGTTTTGGAAGTGGACCCCGATCACCGCACTGCTCGCGTTGAGCCTGGCGCCGTGCTGGACCGCCTTCGGAGCGCCGCCGCGCCCTACCAACTCACGTTTGCGCCCGATCCCTCCACGCACAGCCGCTGCACCTTGGGTGGCATGATTGGCAACAATTCGTGCGGAACGCATTCGCTGATGGGTGGGAACACGGTGGATAACGTGGAGGAGCTGGAAATCCTTACCTACGACGGCTTGCGCCTGAGCGTGGGGCAAACTTCAGAAGCGGACCTGGCCCAGATCATCCGCGAAGGTGGGCGCCGCGGCGCCATCTATGCGTCGCTCCTCGCGCTGCGCGACGGTTATGGGGATCTCGTCCGCGCGCGTTTTCCTAAGATTCCCCGGCGCATTTCCGGCTACAACCTCGATCAGCTTCTTCCCGAAAACGGCTTCCACGTGGCGCGCGCGCTGGTAGGCACGGAAGGCACATGCGTTACCGTGCTCGAGGCGAAAGTCCGGCTCGTCCCCAGTCCCGCCGTGCGGGCGCTGGTGGCATTCGGCTTCCATGATCTCCCGGCCGCGGCGGATTCGATGGAGATGATTCTTCGCCACAAGCCCATCGCGCTTGAGGGGATGGAGCGGCCCATGCTCAACGCGTTTGAGCAAAAGCCTGGAATGCGGGAGAAGCTTGCTCTTTTGCCGGAGGGGAACGGGCTGCTGCTGGCTGAGTTTGGCGGAGCGTCGCTCGATGGAGTGCGCCATGCCGCGAGTGAAGCGATGGCGGAGTTCATGCGCCTCGCCGCTCCACCCGCCATGAAGCTGTTTGAGATTCCGGCGCGCATGAGAAGCCTCTGGGAGCTGCGTGAAGCCGGTCTGGGCGCGGCCTCGCGCGATGAGAACGGGCAGGAATTCTGGGGAGGCTGGGAAGACGCCGCGGTTCCCCCGGAACGGCTGGGCGATTATCTGCGCGAGTTCTACCGCCTGGCGGAGGCCCACCACTACCGGGGTTTCATTTACGGCCACTTCGGGCAAGGCTGCATCCACGCGCGATACAATTTTGATTTCGGCGCGCCCGAAGGCGTCCGCAAGTTCCGCTCATTTATTGAAGAAGCGGCGGATCTCGTGGTCCGCTTTGGCGGCTCGCTTTCCGGGGAGCACGGCGATGGACAAGCGCGCGGTGAGCTTTATCCCAAAATGTTCGGCCCGGAGCTGACGCAGGCGTTTCGCGAGTTCAAAGCCATCTGGGATCCGGCGGGAAAGATGAATCCGGGCAAGGTGGTCGATGCCTATCCGCTGGATGCAAACCTCCGCATCGGGCCTTCCTACCAGCCATGGAAACCCAAGAGCCGCTTTGAATTCCCGGAAGATCATGGTAGCTTCGAGCGCGCTGTTGCCCGCTGCGTTGGCATCGGAAAGTGCCGCCGGGAAGAAGGCGAAACCATGTGTCCGAGTTATCGCGTGACGCGCGAGGAGCAGCACTCCACGCGCGGGCGGGCGCGGCTGCTTTTTGAGATGCTCAACCGGGAAGTAATTAAGGATGAGTGGCGTGACCCGCATGTTTACCGGGCGCTCGATCTGTGCCTGGCCTGTAAAGGATGCAAGTCCGAATGCCCCGTCAGTGTGGATATGGCGGCGTACAAGGCGGAATTTCTTTCGCACTATTACCGGGGACGGCTGCGGCCGCCGGCCGCCTATGCGTTTGGCATGGTCTTTCGCTGGGCGCGGATGGCCTCGCATTTTCCGGGTCTCGCAAACTTCCTCACGCAATCCCCGCGGACCGGCGGATGGCTGAAAGAAAAAGCGGGAATCGCCCCCGAACGAAAGATCCCAACGCTCGCGCGGCAGACCTTCAAAGCGTGGTTTCACCGGCGCCGGCCGCGGAATAGTGGGGCGCCTCCTGTTGTTTTGTGGCCCGACACCTTCAATAATTATTTTTCTCCAGAGGTCGCAATGGCGGCGGTCGAGGCGCTTGAAGCCGCTGGGTTCCGCGTGATCACGCCGAGGCGGCCTCTCTGCTGCGGCCGCCCGCTGTACGATTACGGCATGATAGGCCTTGCTCGCCGTAAACTGCGGCAGTCCCTTAAGGCGCTCGCGCCTTACATCCGGGAGGGCACGCCGGTGGTGGGCCTTGAACCCAGTTGCGTTGCCGTGTTTCGTGATGAGATGCTGAACCTCTTTCCCCGCGACCCCAACGCGCAAAAACTCGCAAGCCAAACCTTTTTGCTGGGTGAGTTTCTGGCGCAAAAGAATTATCAGCCGCCGCCCCTGCGCCGCAAAGCGATCTTGCACGGTCATTGCCACCAGAAGGCGATCGCTGGAATGGAAAGCGATGCCGTGATCCTGCGCAAAATGGAGATGGATTTTGATTTGCTCGATTCGGGCTGCTGCGGCATGGCTGGCGGATTCGGCTACGAGAAAGATCATTATGAAGTCTCGGTAAAAGTAGGCGAGCTTGCGCTGCTGCCGGCGGTGCGAAAGGCGGCGGAGGACACGCTCGTTATTACGGATGGCTTCAGTTGCCGCGAGCAGGTATTGCAATCTGGCGGCCGCCGGGGAATACATTTGGCGCAGGTGATTCAGATGGCCTTGCGGGAAAGTTTGCGGTCCGAGCGGCGTGCGTCCGGCTAAAATTCGTTGCAATTTCCGCTGTGGCGCCGCATCATCAAAACTTTCGGCTTGAGAAATGCTTATTTCCAATCAGATCGAGGAAGGTTACGAATGGCCCGTAAAGCAATCCGCATTGAGGAACCACAAGGCAAGCTTGGCGTGCTGATCCCCGGCATGGGCGCAGTCGCCACCACTTTTGTGGCTGGCGTCGAAGCCGTGCGCCGTGGACTCGCCCAACCCATCGGCTCACTGACGCAGATGGGGACCATCCGGCTGGGAAAGAGGACGGACAAGAAGACGCCGCTGATCAAGGATTTCGTGCGGCTGGCCGGGCTGGAAGATCTCGTCTTCGCGGGATGGGATGTGATCTCCGATAACTGCTACGAAGCCGCGGCGAAAGCCGGGGTGCTCGATGCGCCCTTGCTTGATTCGGTGAAGGATTTCCTCGGCGGCATCCGCCCCATGCCGGCCGTCTTCGAGCAGAAGTTCGTGAAGAACCTCCACGGCCGGAACAAGAAGAAGGGCAAGAACAAGATGGACCTTGCCAGACAAGTGATGGACGATATCCGCGCCTTTCAAAAAAGCTCGGGCGTCTCGCGCATGGTGATGGTTTGGTGCGGATCAACCGAGGCGTTCATGAGACCGGCGCCGGTCCACAGCTCGCTCGCCCGGTTTGAAGAAGGGTTGCGCAAGAACAGCCCGCTGATCGCGCCCAGCATGATTTACGCTTACGCGGCGCTCAAAATGGGCATTCCTTACGCCAACGGCGCGCCCAATCTCACCACCGATGTCCCGGCGATGCTTGAGCTGTCCAGGAAAAACGCCGTGCCCCTGTGCGGGAAGGATTTCAAAACCGGGCAAACGCTGATGAAGACGATCATCGCGCCCGGGCTCAAGGCGCGGCTGATCGGCATTCGCGGCTGGTTTTCCACCAACATCCTCGGCAACCGCGATGGCGAAGTGCTGGATGACCCCGCTTCGTTCCGCACCAAGGAAGAGAGCAAGCTTTCAGCCCTTGAATACATCCTGCAGCCCGAACTCTACCCCGCGCTTTATAAGGACCTCTATCACAAGGTCCGCATCAATTACTATCCGCCGCGCGGCGACAACAAAGAGGGTTGGGATAATCTCGATATTTTCGGCTGGCTCGGCTACCCCATGCAGATCAAGATCGATTTTCTGTGCCGCGACTCCATCCTGGCGGCCCCCATTGTTCTTGACCTGGCGCTGTTCATGGACCTCGCGCAACGCTGCCCGGAGATGGCGAAGAAAGGTATTCAGGAGTGGCTCTCTTTTTACTTCAAGAGCCCCATTGTGGCGCCTTCGCTCTACCCCGAGCACGATTTGTTCATCCAGCTTATGAAGCTGAAAAACACGCTGCGCCACCTGCGGGGCGAAGAGATGATTACGCATCTCGGCCTCGAATACTATGATTGAGGGTTTGTGGCGTAGCGGCGGGTTTACCCCGCCATATTGTGGCGGGATGAAGCCGCCGCTACATCACTGCGACATCACGAAAGGACTCTATCTTGATCATCATGCGAATGGAAGAAGTGACGCTTGCCGCGGTTTTCCTGGGCGGCATGGCGCTCTTCGGCCGCAAAAGCAAGCAGGAAATCAAAGCGAAAGCGCCACAGGAGCCGGTCGCGCCGGTGAAAGAATCACAACCGCAACCTGAAGAACCGCCGCCGGCGCCCATCGAGCTTGATCTGCCTGCGGGTTTATATGCGGTTTTCGAGACTACACTCGGCCGCATCGTGTGCCGGTTGTTCGATGAGAAAGCGCCGGTCACTGTGCAGAATTTCATAGACCTTGCGCGAGGGACCAAAAAGTGGCACAACGCCGCAGAGAAGGAGTGGGAGCAGCGTCCCTACTATAACGGGCTTACGTTTCATCGCGTCATTCCCAAGTTCATGATTCAAGGTGGCGATTACATGGGGAACGGAACGGGGAAGATAGGTTATACGTTTGAAGACGAATTCTCTCCTGACCTCGTCTTTGACCGGCCTGGGCGCCTGGCAATGGCGAATGCGGGACCGAACACCAACGGCGCTCAGTTCTTTATCACGGTCGAGGCCACGCCTTGGCTCGACCATAAGCACAGCATTTTTGGTGAAGTTGCTGAAGGGCAGGACGTGGCCAATGCCATCTGCCAGACGCCGCGCGATGTGCGCGACCGGCCGCTGAAACCGGTGCTCACGCGGCGCGTCGTGATCGTCGACAAGCGGGAGGGCGCGCCTGGCGCTTAATCCGGGCCGCGAAGTGTGTCGCTTGTGGCGCGACACTTGAAATGGCTGGCGTAATCTGTGCTAAACTTGCTCTACAGTGCGTCGCTTAGTCCGGGGCCGTTAGCTCAATTGGTAGAGCAACTGACTCTTAATCAGTAGGTTGAGGGTTCGATTCCCCCACGGCTCACCATCCTAACCATTTGCGGATATCACAGACCCGCGTGACCGGCTGCGGAAATCCATGTGAGCCTGGAATTGATTACTTGAATGCCTTGGAAAGTGAGTTGATGGAAGTGATGAATTGGAGACCGAAAACGTTGTCCTGACCTCGTGGCCCCCCCGGCACATTCATCCACTCGTATCCGGCTTTCAGCAGCATAAACCGGTTAGGCCGGAAACCCAGGGCAAATTCGTAGGCTTGGCGGTTGGATAGAAAAGTTGCGGAGCTTCGCACATTCCAGTAAACCGGATGATTATCCGTCTGATAGCCCGTGCGCAGGGCTGCGTACCAGCGCGGATTGATGATCCTCTTCAATTCGACGTAGCCAAAGCTCAAGGTGGGGGCAACCGTGTAATACGGATAGTCGAAGACGAACCGGTCCCACTCGCCGTTTGCGCTCCAAAATCCTCGCGCCCACTGAACGTCGGCGCCCAGGCCGGTCGCGGGAAAATCCGTTGCGTCGAAGCCCTGCGGAAAAACGGAGACCAAGGTATGGTCGAGCCACGGGCCGCGATAAGCGGACATCCCCACGCGGAATCCCTGGCGGATCGTATAGCCTCCTCCCGCGGTCCACTGCGGATGCTGGCCGGAATCAAAAAGGCCGCGTGGATTATAGGGAGAGCTGTTGGTGAGTTGGAGCCGCCCGTCCAGGCGGCGCCAGGAAAGGTCAATCTCCGCGCCGGGCAACCCGTAGAGTGTTACCGGCGTAAGGCCGTAACTCTCCCCGCTGCCGGGCGCGGGGTCGAGGTAAGTGTAAGGCAGAGGTTGGTCAAGCAGCGCGTTCGCGGTGTCGTTATATTGCAGAGGGAA
>JBOGJY010000434.1:0-4835 GCA_050745325.1 Terriglobia bacterium | reverse complement strand
CCATATATTATCTCCAACGTAATATGATTGTTTTGCGTATATCACGACAGACCGACTCTTCAACAGAACGCCCGAGACGCGAAATGCGCCTTTACCTCCAGGAGGCGCTGGAGTTGGCTTCGCACTTGAACGGCGTTCACTCGAGTGGGTCATCTGATCTTCTAGTCGATCTCGGACCGCCAACGTACCGGGTTCGTAACCGCCTAGGCTGGTCAATGGATGGCTCTGCGGACCGCCTGGTGGAAGTTATCTACACGGACCTGCGCAGCCAGGGCAAAACTGCACAGATTGCCAGCTTCATCGCATCCTTGCTTAAGCTGGAAGATGGGATCCTCGTGGAGCAACTCTTACGGGAATACTCCCGGAACGGGCGATTAGGTCGACAGGCTTGGTGGTTCTCCCTTGTATATGAATTGCACGTCCGGCGGGCCATCAATCTTCCAACTCATTACAGTAGGGAGTTATCGGCTTCGCTCCCCAAAACGAGCGCAGAGCACAGAATCAATTTGATCGACCAGTTCCACTCCGACCCCGGCATATTGGAGGCCGTGATTGAATGCAGAATCGCCATGGAGAGCGATCAGGCTGGGCAGTATATCGTTGAACGTCGCCGCACCATTCAGAAAATTCAAAAGACAGACCCTAACTGGGGAGATGTCCGCCAGGAGTTAAGGGCGCTTGAGATCATGGAGAACCATCCCTCAGAGGTTGAGCTTTTCTTTAATCACCTGAGCCAAATGAGCGACCGCTCCGTCCTTCTAGCGGCGGAAGTTTTTCAGTACTGGATTGACCTAAAGCTAAAGGCCGAGGGTCTCAGCTTCAGGCTCGTACTAGACAGGTTGACTTCAACATACCGTATCGTTCCACGAGAGGCTTGCGTGAAGCTCGACGGTGCCGGTTCTGTGGAGTTGCGTTTGATAAAGCCTCGCTCCCTCTTGAGTGCATGTTTCATCTCCTTCATAACCCTGCAAGGCATTAGTGGGCGAGTCTCGGAGTGGGTCAACGCGGTAGACCTTATTGACCGCCTGGCTTTCGCGGGACTCCTGGGGCAATTCTGTCGGTGCGAATCATGCGGCTGTTGGCTGTACCTTTTGGACAGCCGCCGCAGGTACTGCGACGATAATTGCAGATACAAGGTGTGGGCAAAGACGCCGAGGGGTAGAAGCAGACGGAGAGAAGCTTCCGCCTTGTGGCGAAAACGGTACGGCGAAGAGATTCGCTCGGCCACCCCAAAAGTCAGACGAGGCCAAAAGAACCACTGACAAATCACTGACCGTGGCTATCCACTACCTGCTTTCAGAATCCCAAACATACCTTCCCGCCCTGTCAATAGAACCTCGCTTTCCGCCAATCCTCACATGGGCCAGTCCTTCTGAGTAAGGCACTTCCGGTGGATTCGATAAAGACCGCAGAGTTTTAACAACAAAACTCTGCGCTACCTCTGCGCCGCCCAGGGTCGAAAATGTCCCGTCTTCCGCCGCACCAACCGCACTTGTCACGCAGACTCCAAAGCCACATCCTTGCTTTTGGGCAAGACCCGCCCGGATAATCAAATAAGAGGGGACGGTGACGATGGTGGACCAGACTCTCCTTGAAAAAGCCGGATCGCTTCCAGCCGGCCCCGGCGTCTACATCTTTAAGGATGGACGCGCGCGGCCTATTTACGTGGGGAAAGCGAAGGCGCTGCGGCAGCGGGTGCGGCAGTATTTCCAGGACGCGCGGCCGTCCGACATTAAGCGTGAGCAGATGCTCGAGGCGGCGCGCGACCTTGAATGGATTCTCGTCGACAATGAGAAGGAGGCGATGGCGCTTGAGAACAACCTCATCAAGCAGTTCAAGCCGCGCTATAACATCCTGCTGCGCGACGACAAAACTTACCCGTACATCAAGCTGACAATGGGTGAGAACTATCCCCGCGTCTACGTCACGCGGCGGCTGAAGAAAGACGGCTCGCTTTATTTTGGCCCTTACTTTCCCGCCCGCCTTGCCTATCGCATTGTGGACCTGATCCACCGCTGTTTTAAGATTCCGTCGTGCCGTGTGGATCTCACCCGCACGCATCCGCGGCCCTGTTTGCAGTATTACATCAAGCGCTGCCTTGGGCCGTGCGTCGCCGGATTGACCACGCCGGAAATCTACGCCGGCCAGCTCCGGCAGGCTCGAATGCTGCTCGAAGGGCGCGTGAGTGAGCTTTCGCGCGACCTTCATCAGCGCATGATCCAAGCCTCTGATGAACAGCTCTATGAAGAGGCGGCGCGGCTGCGGGACCAATCTCAGGTGGTCGAGCAGGTGCGCGAACGGCAGAAGATGGCCGCGTCGCGCGGCGATGACGTGGATATTTACGGCTTCCATCAGGAAGAGCCGCTGGTGGCGGTAAACCTGTTTCACCTGCGTGGAGGCCGGGTGGTGGACCGGCGCGAGTTTTTCTGGGAAGACGCTATCGCTTTCTCGCCGCCGGAATTTTTCTCGGCGCTGCTGAAGCAAGTCTACCTTGGCCAGCAGTACGTTCCCGATGAGGTTCACATTCCGGTGGATTTTGAGGACCGCGCAACCCTCGAAGAATATCTCTCCGAAATGCGCGGGGCGAAGGCGCGGATCTTTACCCCGCAGGCCGGTCCCAAACGCTCGATGATGGAACTCGTGGCGCGTAACGCGCGCAATTCGTTCGAACGGCGCTTCCGCGTGCTCAAGCCGGAAACGGGTGAAATGCTGCAAAGCCTGGCCGATGCGCTTGATCTTCCCAAGCCGCCGCAGCGGATCGAGTGCTTCGATATCTCGCACATCCAGGGCAGCGATATTGGGGCCTCAATGGTGGTGTGGGAAAAGGACGGGATGAAGAAGTCCGATTACCGCAAGTTCATCATTAAGACGGTCCCTCAGAACGACGACTTCGCCAGTATGCGCGAGGTGGTGGGGCGGCGCTACCGGCGGCTGATCGCGGAAAAGAAGCCTTTCCCGGACCTCATTTTAATCGATGGCGGCGTCGGGCAGTTGCACGCTGCGGCGGGGGCGCTTGAGAGCCTCGAGGTGATTAACCAGCCGATGGCCAGCATTGCCAAGAAAGAAGAGATCCTTTACGTGCTTGGCAAAGAAGATGAGCCCGTCGCGCTCGACCACCACTCGCCCGCCCTGCGCCTGATCCAACAGGTTCGAGATGAAGCCCACCGCTTCGCCGTCACCTTCCATCGCCAGCGGCGGTCAAAACGGGAGATTACCAGCGAACTGCTCCAAGTCCCCGGAATCGGTGAAAAATCAGTGCGAAAACTGCTCACTCAGTTTGGCAGCCTGGAGGCCATAAAGAAGTTGTCCGTCGAGGAGTTGGGGCAGGTCGTGAGGCCTTCGCAGGCCAAACTGATCCATGCCTATTGGGTAGAGTCGGGAGCCGTAAATAAATAGGCGGTCTAGACGGTCTATTATATATCTACATTATTTTCCTAACAATAATTTTTCATCTCAATAGTCTAGGAAGTGGTAGAATTAAATATGGGGAGAAAGTTAGAGGTGATGCGCCGTGGCTCATAAATCTGTAGGAAACGGGATCGCTTATTTCATGGCAGGGCTGGGCATTGGGGCTGTAATCGCCTTGCTGTTTGCCCCACAAAGCGGTGAAGAAATGCGCGAAATGCTTGGCCAAAGAGTCGAGCAGGGGAAGGAATATGTAAATGAACAGAGCAAAGCCGTCCGGCGTAGGGCAGAAGATTTAGTGACTGAAGGACGCAGGCGGGCGGAAGATTTGAAAGGAAAGGCGAACGATTTGGCGGACCGTGCGGGTTTTTCGCGGCCCTTCGAAACTTAATGGAAAATATTTATCCCGGCCGTCCATCGGGACGGCGGCGCCCGAGGTGATGCCGGGCGCTCAACAAGAAAGACCTAAAGAGATCGACAGCAAAAGTAAAAAAGAGAGGTGCGTGATGGCCGATAACGGAAATGGTGGAGCTTCAAAATTCGCTTATTTTTTGGCAGGTATTGGCTTTGGCGCGCTGGCGGCATTGCTGTTTGCGCCGCGGAGCGGGCAGGAAACGCGCGACCTGATTGGCGCCAAGGCTGATCAGAGCCGCGAGTATGTCACGGCGAAGAGCAAGGAAATGCGCGAGCAGGCCGGCCAAGTTGTGAACAAGGCCAAAGATGTCGTCGCTCAGCAGAAGGAGCAGCTTTCAGCGGCGCTGGAGGCTGGAAAGCAGGCATATCAGGAGGAGCGGACCAAGGCCCACTAGTCCTTTTGGTGAGTTTGGGTCCGGGATGGAATCATGAACCACCCTACCCTAATTGCAGTGTTCGTGGTGATCGCCGCAGTTGCAATTTTCATTCAAATGCTGATCTTTCTTGGCTTTTTTCTGATAGCGAGAAGGGTTTACAAGGCAGCTCACCTGTTCAGCCAGGAAGCTAGACCGAGCGTTGAGGCTCTCGCCCGGGGGTTCCGGGATGTGGCGGAGATCGTCTCTGTTTCAAAGGAATCGATCAAAACGGTGGCGGGCAATGCCTCCGAAGTGAGCCAGATGGTTCGCGGCCAAGCGGCTTCGCTGGACGCCGCTTTGTCTGATATTGCGGACAGAACGCGCAGCCAGGTGGAGCGCATTGATCTGATGATCTCATCGCTGGTGAGTCAGGTTGAGACGACGGCGGGCATGGTGCAACGCACGGTCCTCGGCCCCATTCAGCAGATGTCGGCGCTCGCAAAGGGCTTTCAGGCCAGCCTGGATTTCTTCCTCTCCCGCCGCCACTCCCCAACCGTGCGCGAGGCGACGCAGGACGAGGAAATGTTTATTTAACCGATCCGGCTTCAATACAGGCGGACATAAATCTGCAATGTCCATTCTGTAGCGGCGGCCTCTGGC
>JBOGJY010000433.1:0-4477 GCA_050745325.1 Terriglobia bacterium | reverse complement strand
GCATCCGCGTCACGGCGATCCTTCCCGGCTCAACCAGCACGCGCATGACCAACGAATTTGATTTTCCCGTGGCGCGGGAGAGCCTGCTGCAACCGGGGGACGTGGCGGACGCCGTGCTCGCCGCGCTGCAGCAGCCGGCGCGGGCCACGGTGGAGGAGATCCTGCTGACGCCCTCACAGGGCAATCTGGCCGCCCAACCCAAGAAGAAGAAACGGCGATAGTCTGGGCGCGCCACCCGAAGGTCAAGCGATCAGAGCGCCTCGAGCAGCGATTTCTCAAACGCGCTGGCTTCCAGAATTTCGGCTTCAATCAAACAGGCGAACGCGGGCAGCGTTTGCCTCCAGTCGGCGGGCAGGTTCATCACATCCTTCTCAGTTGTTACAAGCGTAGCGCCGGTCTCACGCGCTGCGACCGCCAGCCGGGCAATCTCAGCGTTGGTATAGACGTGATGATCTGGGAACACCCGCGTTCCGGCGGGCGCAAGCCCCCAGCGGCCGAGGTCGCGGAAGAACGCTTGAGGATTGCCGATCCCGCAGAACGCATACACGTCGCGCCCCGCGGGGAAATCCGCAGGCAGACGGCGCCCGCCGGCAACGCTCAGCCAGCCGGAGAGCTTCGTCCGGCAAGGGAAGATCTGGGCTTGCGGATTGATCTCGCGGACCCGCCGCTCAAACGGCGCTAAATCAACCCCATTAGCCCCATCGGCCACATCAGCCACATCAGCTTGACCGGCCAAACCGGCCTGCTCAGTCCGCGTCAACGCCACCAGGCGCGCCCGTTTCAAAGCCGAACATCTTTCACGCTGCCGTCCGGCGGGAATGATGGCGCGATCAGAGAGCGGCTGGGTGACGTCGAGAGCCACCACGTCAATCTGACGCGCAAGCTGCTGGTGCTGAAACCCGTCGTCGAGAAGGTGCGCGTCTATCTGAAAGTGTTCCTCCGCATAGCGACCTCCTTGGAAGCGCGAAGCCGAAACCACAATGGGAACTTCGGGCAATTCCGCCGCGAGCAACGCCGGTTCATCACCCACCTGGCGCGGGTCCGGCGCGCGGCCGGGCGCGGCGTCAAGAGCAATCAGCGGCGGCCCGGGCGCCCGGCCGTAGCCTCGCGTGAGAATGACAGGCTTCAATCCGCGCTTCAGCAGCAGCTTTGCGATCAAGGCTACCAGCGGCGTTTTGCCCGTGCCGCCCGCGGTAAGATTACCCACGCTGATCACCGGGCGGCTAAGGCGCCGGGCCTTGAGCCAGCCTTGCTGGTAGGCCATGCTGCGCGCGCTCGACGCGCAGCCGTATGCTGCCGCAAAAGGCGCGAGCAACAAGTTCATCGCTCTTCACCTCGCGCCTGGGATGGAACTGGAGCCTCGCCGATTAACTCCACCAGCCGGTCGAGTATTCGCCCGGTGGCGCCGGACTCGCGCCGGACCACCTCGCGTGCCGCTTGGCCGATGGCGCGGCGCCGCGCTTCATCACCAAGCAGCCGCAGGACTTCAGTCTCAAGCTCGCCCGCGTCCCGCGTCTGGACGGCGCCTCCGGCGTCGAGGAAAATGCGCGCAGCGTCGCGGAAGTTCTCCATGTGCGGCCCGAAAACAACCGGCTTCGCCCACCAGGCCGGCTCCAGAAGATTGTGCCCTCCGGTTGGAACAAGGCTGCCGCCCATGAAGACAACGTCCGCCAGCTCGAAGACGGCCGCAAGCTCACCGAGCGTATCGAGCAGCAAGACATCTGCCGAGGCAAGCTGGCGCGCGATCTCCCGCCTTTCGCTTGCAAGCGCCGTGCGGCGGATGTAATCGCGGCCCTGCGCGGCTTGCCCGCCGAGCGTGCCGAGTAGGCGCGCCACCTGATCGAAACGCGCAGGATGCCGTGGGACCAGGATCAGCAAGGCCCGCGGATGACTCCGCCTCACCGCATTCCAGATGCGAAGGACGGACTCTTCCTCGCCCGGCATCGTGCTCGCGGCCACAAGCACGGGGGAGCGATTGGCTGCGGCCAGAGCGTCTTTTAAAGCAGCGACAATCGCGCAGCTTTCGGGCGGCTGGCTGTCAAATTTGAGATTCCCCGCCATCACGACGCGATCAGGCGCGGCCCCGATCCTGCAAAATCGCGCGGCGTCTGCCGGAGTCTGAGCCATGACGAGATCCACATTTTCGAGTACCCGCCGCATGACCGGACGGCCAAACTGGTAGCCACGGAATGAACGGTCGGAGAGGCGGGCGTTTACCAGAACAACCCGCGCCCCCGACCTATGAGCCACGCGAAGCAGGTTAGGCCATAGCTCGGTTTCGACAATGAGGACGAGCGCGGGCCGCAGCCGCCCTATCGCGCGGCGCATTGGCCCCTCGAGATCGAGCGGCAAAAAGAACCGCCCGGCAAGCTTTGGAAGGCGCTTCTCCCCGGCTTCGCGTCCGGTGGGAGTGACGTGGCTGATGAATATCTCGCGGCCGGGCAACCGTTCGGTAAGCTGCTCTACCAAACCAGCCACAGCGATCGTTTCGCCTACGGAAACTGCGTGCACCCAGATCGCGCCGGGGCGTGATGAGCGCACGCCGGTAAATCCCAGCCGGTCGCGCCACGACGCCCGCAAGAAAGGGGTCTTGCGGTAGCGCCAGGCGTAATAGGGCGCGAGCAGCAGCGCGCCGAACACAAAGAGCAGACTGTAAGCAAGGTACATGACGGATCAGGGCAAGCCGAGCCCATGCCAACAGCAGCGAAGCAGACTCGATTCTCCTAAAGAGTCTGTGCGACAACTGCGGTTGTAGCGGCGGCTGGAGTTCCTCACGGTGTCATTCTGAGCGTAGCGAAGAATCTGCTTTTCTCACACCTTACAAGCAGATCCTTCGCTGCGCTCAGGATGACATTAGCCCAGCATCCCACTAGACGATCCCATGGTTGATGTCAAATTCGTATAACGCGATTCCGCCGGGCCAGCCACGCGGGACCACATCCGTCCGCCTCCTCACTTAACAAAGCGGATCAGTCCAAACCGGGTGGGAACGTGGAAGTTCATCTTCGGCGTAAGGGTTGGACTCCAGGCCATCGCGCGCCGGTCGCCTTCTCCATCCATGCGAAAGAAATTGCCGCGCCATTCAGCTCCGGCCCGGATTTCAACTCCACGTCCGGTCATGGAGGCGACGGGAATCCGGATTTCACATGTCCACACGCTCTTTCCGATACGGGTGGCGTGCGCATAGCCCGAATTCCACGAAGCATCGTTGAAAGGCTTTCGATCAAGGTCAATCTCAAGATCAATCCAAAGGTTGTTGGGAGCCACTTCAAACTCATAGTAATGGTTTACGCGGGCGGGGTCGGGGTTCAGGAAAGCCTCAACGACATCACGCTCCCATAAGCCCCACTTGTCCTTCCTGGCGTCCGCGTGCGGATAAATATTGAGAGAGGAATATTTGCACTGGTAAGCAAGGTAGATTTGCTCTGGGGTCCAGCAAGTGGCGACTTGCGTATCCGACTGTGGGTAACGCCGTTTGTCCGCCCAATCGTGATCGAACCGGACCCAACGGGCTTTCTTCCAGACGGGCTTGTTCAGGTCGCCATCCGGCGCAAAGTCTTTCTTTGAATAGCGCGATTCGATGGAAAGCTTGCTCGTGTAACGGCTCATCTTAATGTCTCCTGGTAGGAGCGATCAAACTTGCTCCGTAAATCGCTAGCCATGCGGTAAGCCGGGGAGCGGCAGCGAAGGCAAGGGTAGTTTCGAAGCCGGCGCATCATGACTGCCCAGGCGGATTTCCATCGGAGTGTTGGCGGGAAACACCACATTGCGGCCCCGCGCCAGCAGGTTCGAATAAATGGACCAAGCCGCGCCGTAGAAACCCAGCGTCGCGGTCAACGCGCGCGATCTCACCGCCAAGGCAAGCGCGGAACCCACCAAACCAAATCCCCATCCTCCCGATAACGCCTGACCCACCGCGCCTCCCTGGCTCGGGGCTGCGCCGGTAGCGACTCTGTCCTTGAATGCATCCTCGTCGGGCGTCGCCGCCTGCATCGCAAGTAGCACCGAGAGCGCCGGCGCGATGTATTTCTTCTTGGAAGGCGCGGGCGCAATGCCGCCTTCAGCGTCAAGCCTCAGGTGTGAGCTGCGCGCCACTTCCACCCGCTGCACGCTGGCATGGATGATTTCAGGCGGCGTGCGCACGTCAGGCGGAACGAGGCGCTGAAAGGTGAAGCGAAGGCTGCCGTTGCGGTGCAGCCTGCGGGCCGACTTTGCCCGCGCTACCCTGCCTTCCAAAACGCTGCCTTGCGGAATGATCAGTTGGCGCTTTGAAGAGAACAGCGGCTGCGTGACGACCGCCTTCACCGGCATACCCTGGCGGGCGGTCGCCGAATCAAGCGGCGTCGTGAGCCTGGCCTCAAGGGTGCAGTCAGAGGGCGGAGGCGAGCCAACCTGCGACAATTGAGACGCGGGCAGCGCGTCCACGCCAAGATCGATTGGAGACAGGAGCTCGGCCGTAAACACCGTTCCCGGCTGG
>JBOGJY010000432.1:0-13893 GCA_050745325.1 Terriglobia bacterium | reverse complement strand
GCCAGAGGCCGCCGCTACAGCCGCAGTTTTCACACAGACTCTGAAGGGGAGCGACATGAATAGCCATGGGTGAAACCCACGGTTACGGACAGAGAAGGCATCCGGCCCTGACGGAGCCGAACTTGTCATTCTGAGCCGATTCGCTTCGAATCGCTCTGAGCGAAGCGGGGTAGCGCAGACTTCGCGCTTTTTTGAAGTCTGCGGTTTTTCTTCAGAAATTCACGGACAAGCCGCAGAGTTTCCAAAGACAGGAAACTCTGCGCTACTCTTTTCTCGTCACTTGTCACTCATCACTCGTCACTTACTTTTATGCCTCATCTCATCCATCTCGGGAAACTGACGCTCGGCCCCGGTCGCCCGCTTTTCATCATCGCCGGGCCTTGCGTCATTGAAAGCGAACGCCACGCCATGAAAATGGCCGGGAAGCTCTCGGATATTGCGCGGGATTTGCGGATTCCCTATATTTTCAAGGCATCCTACGATAAGGCCAACCGCACTTCCATCGATTCGTTTCGCGGGCCCGGACTGAAGCGGGGCCTTGCGATCCTTGCCCGAATTAAGCAGGAATTCCGGGTTCCGGTTCTGACCGACGTGCATGAAGTGAGCCATGTCCAACCGGCGGCTGAGGTCTGCGACGTGATCCAGATTCCAGCTTTCCTCTCCCGCCAGACGGATTTGCTAGTTGAAGCCGGGCGGTCAAAAGCGGCGGTCAACATCAAGAAGGGCCAGTTTCTTTCACCTTGGGATATGCAACACGCCGCGGAGAAAGTGGCGGGCGCGGGAAATCACCGCATCCTGATCACCGAGCGAGGAAATTCGTTCGGGTACAATAATCTGGTGGTGGATATGCGCGGACTCAAGGTGATGGGCGAGTGGGGATACCCGGTTGTTCTCGACATCACGCACTCGTTGCAACTCCCCGGCGGCGCCGGAAAACGCAGCGGCGGCCAGCCCGAGTTCATTGATACGCTCGCTCGCGCAGGTGTCGCCGCCGGCGTGGACGGCGTGTTCATGGAAGTGCATGATAATCCCGCGCGCGCCCTTTCCGATGGCGCGAATGCGCTGCACCTGAAAGATTTTAGAGCACTCGCGAGTAGTTTGCGAGATCTCGGCCGCTTCGTCCGCAGGTTGTGATTGCTTGGCGCCCGTCATTTTTTTTATATGCTGCGCGAACTCCATATCCGTAATTACGCCGTGGTGGAAAGCCTGAGCCTGGAATTCTTCCCTGGGCTCAGCGTTCTTTCCGGTGAAACCGGCTCCGGCAAATCAATTCTGGTTGACGCCCTGGGTCTGGCGCTGGGTGGGCGCGCTTCGCCGGACGTCATCCGTACCGGGCAGGACCGCGCCACGGTGACGGCTGTTTTTCAGTCGAGCGGCGGAGTGAGAAATTGGCTGGAAGAGTTCGGCCTGGACGGCGTAAGAGAGAATGAGGTCATCCTGCGGCGCGAGATTCAGGCTGAGGGCAAGAGCCGTCTGCTGGTGAATGACCAGCCTGTGACCCTTTCCGCTGTCCGCACGCTCGCTCGCAGGTTAGTTGAAGTTCACGGACAAAATGAGCACGTGGCCCTGCTCGCGCGCGACGCCCAACTCGAGCTGCTGGACCAGTTCGCGGAGGCCGAAGACCGCCTGAGCGAGGTGGCCGGGATCTTCCGCCGCCGCCGCGAGCTTGAGCGCGAAACGGAAGAACTCACTCAAACGGAACAGGAACGCCTTCGCGCGCTCGACTTGCTTCAATTCCAGGTGGAAGAGCTTCAAAGCGCCCGCATTGAACCGGGTGAGGACGCGCGCCTGGAAGAAGAACGGCTCATGCTGGCCAATGTGGAGAAACTGCGCGGGGCCGCTTCCGCCGCTTTCGATTGTCTTTACGAGGAGGAAGGCTCAGCTCTTGCGCGGCTGGCGGTGGTAGAGAAATCCCTTGAAGAACTTGCGCGCTACGATTCTTCGGCCAGCCCTTATCTTGAGCCGCTCGCCTCCGCGCGCGCTTCGCTTGAAGATTTTGCGGCCTATTTGCGCGGTTATCTCGGAAAACTGGAAGCCGACCCACAACGCCTGGAAGAAGTGGAAGACCGCCTGGCGCTGATCAGCCGCCTGAAGCGCAAGTACGGCAGGAGCATCGAAGAGATTCTCGCCTATGCCGTGGAGGCCGCCGTGCAACTTGAAAAACTCGAACACTCCGATGAGCGCCGCAACCAGATCGCGCTTGAGCTTGGGAAGGCAAATGATGAATATCACCGCGCCACCCAAGCTCTCTCCGCCGAGCGGCGCGCGGCGGGAAAATCGCTGGAGAAAAAAGTGCGGCAGGAGCTTGGGCAGCTTGGCATGGAAAAAGCGGTCTTTGAGATTCAGTTCACCAGCCTGCTCGAAGCGGCCGGAGGGATTCGTGGCGCCGACGAAATTGAGATGCGTATTTCGCCCAATCCCGGCGAGCAGCCCCGTCCGCTTGAACGAACGGCCTCTGGAGGCGAGCTTTCACGCCTGATGTTGGCGCTCAAGACGATCACCGGAGAGAAAGCTCCAGCCGGAGAGGACAGGCGTCGCAAAAGCCAGGAGGCAACGCCTTCGACCCTGCGGACGTTCATCTTCGACGAAGTCGACGCTGGCATCGGCGGGCGCGTTGCAGAGTGCGTCGGGCACAGGCTCAAACGGCTCGCGCAAAGCGCGCAAGTTCTGTGCGTGACTCATCTTCCGCAAATTGCCTGCTTTGCGGACCATCATTACTATGTCGAGAAGGTTCAGCGCGGCGGCCGCACGATAACTGAAGTGCGTCTTCTTGCCAGCGGGAAAGACCGCGCCGCCGAGCTTGCCCGAATGTTGTCCGGCAGCCAGATCACGGATGCCGTTCTCAGACATGCCGCTGCCATGCTGAAAACCGCCGAAGAAATAAGCGCAACCCGAAGGTGACAGGTTGTCACACAGACTCCCTTGGGGAGCCCTTCGGCTCCGCTCAGGGTAAACTCCATGCGCCGGGTGAGGGGTGTTTGACCTAGAGGCGGCTTTACGCCGCCATAATAGGGCGGGGTAAACCCACCGCTACACTGCGTGGTATACTGAATTCGATACGGAGAATGCAGGAAAGGGAGTTTTTGAGCGTATGAGCAACCGGTTCCGTTATGCTGTGATTGGCGTCTCGTTAGTGCTTATTTTTTACGTGGTCATCGGCGGCGTGATGGGCAAAAATACGTCTTCGAACGAGCAGACGTATAAGGACCTCGGTGTCTATGAAGAAGTCCTTTCGCGCATCAACAGTGACTATGTAACCGAACCGAACCTTCAGAAGGTGACGGGAGGCGCGATTCGTGGTTTGCTGGAAGCTTTGGACCCCTATAGCACTTATTTTACCCCTGAACAGTTTAAGGACTACATGGCGCATCCGGTGGCGGGGCCAGCAAGCGCAGGTATTTTTGTGTCCAAGAGATTTGGCTTCGCGACGGTTGTCTCAGTCCTGCCTGGAAGCCCCGCGGACAAGGCGGGTATCAAGCCCGCAGACCTGCTGGACCGCATCGACGGTAGGCCCGTGCGGGAGCTCTCTGCCGTTCAGATTCAGCGGGAACTTGAGGGTCAGCCGGGAACCAGCATCGACGTTTGGGTGGTGGACGAAGCGCATAGCGAGCCGCAGAAGGTAACTATTCGGCGCGCGATTTTGCCTGATATGCCCGTCGTCGCGCAAATGACGGATGGCCATACGGCCTACGTGCGGGTCGCCACGTTCGACCAGGGAAAGGCTGCGGAAATCGCTTCCGCCGTCAAAGGCCTGGTAGCGCAGGGCGCAACTCAGATTGTGCTGGATTTGCGCGACTGCGCGGGCGGCGAGCCGGAGGAAGCGATAAAAACCGCTAGCCTGTTTGTTCAAAAGGGGGTCATCACTTACACCTATGGCCAACGCAGTCCACGGCGCGATTACATGGCCGAGCCGCAAGGCGCGCTTTTCACGCAACCCGTCGCGGTGCTCATCAATCGCGCTACGGCCGGGCCGGCGGAGATTGTGGCGGATGCGATCCTCTGCGACAAGCGTGGTGACGTTGTGGGCGCTCAAAGTTTCGGGGTGGGTGTGGTGCAAAAGACCATTCCTGTCGGCGACGGCTCCGGATTGCTGCTCTCGGTGGCCAAATACTATGGGCCGGACGGCAAGGCAATTGAACAGAACGGTGTTACCCCGAACGTGCTCGTGCCCGCTCCGGGCGAGGTTGTGATGAATGGTGGAGCAACCGTTCAGCCCAAACAGTATGGAACTAAAGACGACATTCAACTACAAAAAGCCATCGATGTCTTAAAACAGGAGCCCGCCGCTTCCAAGGCAGCCTGAGCAAGGAAGAAACAACAGACGAGGCAAGCGTCTTTCGCCGTCTTCTTCCGTCTATTTTCTCTGTCTCCCCATGGTGAAGCGCCGCCTGACCAAGCGCATAAAAAAGAGCGCGCGCCCCGTAGCGGTTGTTCTTATCCTCCTTGCAGTCCTGGCCGCCGGAATTCTTCTCTGGCGCCAAAACCGGAAATCCCAGGAACAAAACCGCAAGCGGGCCGAGCGAAGAGTTGTGCATGAGGCTCGCCACCGCGCGCCAATCCCAACCGCGCCAGAGGCGCTTCATCGATTCCAGTTCGCCATCGAGAGAGCTGGAGGCGAGGACGTTTGGATCAAAGAGAATCCCCTTCCTTCCCACGATGCAGTCCTCTTTCTTCCCCGCGCCTACGACGCAATTGAACACGCTATCTTGCGCTCCGGCCGTGAGCAGGGTCTTCGCGTCGCGCAGATCAACACGTCAGCAGGCGGCAGTGGGATGCGGTCCATCCAAGTCACAGCATACTCGGGGCTCGATGCGCTTTGCCGGTGGCGGATGCGCGAGGTTCCGCGAATTTTGCGCGTGGCGATCGTGGTGGACGATCTCGGTCAAAACATGGCGGCCGCGCGCGATCTGCTGCGCCTGCGCTCATCCCTGACGTTTTCCGTCATGCCCCGCCTGCGTTTCTCGCGCGAAACCGCCGATGCGGCTCATCAAGCGGGAATAGAAGTGATGCTCCATCTGCCGATGCAGCCCCTGGCCGACTCCGCGCCCGATGTGAGCCCGCATGAGATCAAAGTGGGCATGGGAAGCCGCGAAGTCGGCGGGATCATTGCCACGGATCTCGCTTCGGTCCCCTACGTGGCTGGCGTCAACAACCACATGGGATCGCGCGCTACAAGCGACCCGCGCCTGATGAATGAGGTGATGGCGGCTCTCGCCGCGCGTCATCTCTTTTACATCGATAGCCGGACGGCAGCCAGCTCTGTGGCGCTGGAGGTCGCGCGCCGCGCCGGAGTCCCTTCCTTTTACCGGTCTGTGTTTCTGGATGACACCCGGACCATTCCCTACACGCTTGGGCAACTTCGTAAGCTATGCCGTGTGGCCGGAAAACAAGGCGCGGCCCTCGCCATTGGCCACCCTTATCCCTCGACGATTGCCGCACTCGGGCAATTTCTTCCCGGTCTCGAGCGGGACGATATTCAACTTGTCCGTGTTTCGGCGCTGCTCAGCCTGCAGGCGGCCGCCCGCCCTGCGCCTTCTTCGCCCGTCCGCAAACTGTAGGCGCTTTTTTGCCGAGCTTCACTTTTTTTTGACACTTGCCGCCGTGTGTGTTTAGATTACGGGCGGAGAATTGATATGCGTCAGGAGCGATTGGCCCGCTGGGTCGCGGCATTCATCTTGTTTTTGCTGGTGGTCGTCCCTTTATTCTCCGGGGGCATTGACTTGCTGGTCGATTGGCTTTGGTTCGGCCAGACCGGGTTTCGTGAGATTTACCTGACCACGCTGCGCGCCCAGATTGGCTTGAGTGGTTACTGCGGTCTTGGGTTCATTGTCATCGCCGGGATCAATCTCTGGATTGCGCGCACGGTGGCGCACCGCTCCGGCTATCATGTGATCACTCAGGTGATCGAGTTTCCCGCCCTCGACCGGCTCGCCACGCTGTTTCGCGGGCTGGTCTGGTTCAGCGTTCTTCTCATCGGCTATTTTGTGGGAGATTGGGCCACCACTCACTGGCTCGACTATTTGCTCGCGACGCACGGGGTTCACATGGCCGGGAGTGATCCGATTTTCGGCGTCAACCTGAGCTTCTATATGTTCCGGCTGCCCTTCATTTTCTTTCTGTACCATCTTGCTCTGGCCCTTCTGGTGGTATGCGTTTTGACCGCAGGCTTCCTCTATTTTATCGAGGGAGGCGTATGGGTTTCACAGAGGGGCGTTTCGATGGCGCGTAATGCGCGCCTCCACTTGATGGTCCTGGGCGGGTTCTTCTTTTTACTGTTTGCCTATCGCGCGCGGCTCGGCATGTATGACCTGGTCTATGCGCCGGGCGGCCTGGTTTACGGAGCGGATTATGCGGACGTCCACGCCATGCTGCCCGCGCTGTGGATTTTGCTCGCGCTGTGCGTCGTCACCGCGGCCGCCTTTTTTGCCGGAGCGTATCTTGATCGCATCCGGCCCGCCCTGTATTCCATCGGAGCCGTGATCGTGGTGGCGATCCTCGGATGCGCGGTCTATCCGGCGATCTTGCAGCAATATATTGTGGCTCCCAACGAACTGACGAAGGAAGAGAAGTACATCGGCTACGAGATTCAATTCACCCGCCAGGCTTACGGTCTTGACCGCTTCGATGAGCGGAACTTTCCGGACATCCAGGACCTGACTTTGAGTTCCATCCAGCAGAACGTCGCCACCATGCGGAACATCCGGCTGTGGGACCACGAGCCGCTGCTCACCACTTTCCAGCAGCTTCAGGAAATCCGCACGTACTACGATTTTGTGCGCGTTTATAACGACCGCTATTGGATCAATTCCGATCTTCGCCAGGTCTCCCTTTCGGCGCGCGAGATATCAACCAGCAGCTTACCCGACCCGAACTGGGTGAACCAGCATTTGATTTATACGCATGGCTACGGGCTATGCATGAGTCCGGTGAATGAATCCACGCCTGACGGCCTGCCCCAGCTCTTCATCAAAGATATTCCGCCCGTATCCAGCATTCCTCTTAAGGTCACGCGGCCGGAGATTTATTACGGCGAACTCCCTAACAACTATTGCATTGTGAAATCGCACGCCAGGGAATTTGACTATCCTTCGGGCGAGGACAACGTCTACAGCGTGTACAAAGGCTCGGGCGGCATCCCGATCAGCAGCATCTGGCGGCGGATTCTTTTTTCGCTGCGCTTCAGCGACGTGAACATCCTGCTCTCTGCGTATATCCAGCCTACCAGCCGCATTATGATCTACCGGCGCATTCTTGACCGGGTCGAGCGGCTGGCGCCTTTTCTCTCGTTCGACAGCCATCCTTACTTTGTCGTCGCCAACGACGGCTCGCTCCACTGGATTATCGACGCCTACACCACCTCGAGCCAGTACCCTTACTCCGAGCCTACCGAGGGCGTGGGCAACTACATCCGCAACTCGGTGAAAATCACCATCAACGCCTACGACGGCCGGATCCGGTTTTATATCAGCGACCCTACTGATCCCTTGATTCAGTCCTTTGCCCGCATCTTCCCAGGAGTTTTTCATCCACTTTCGGAAATGCCACCGGACCTGCGCGCCCACATCCGCTATCCGCAGGATTTCTTTGCTATTCAGGCGGCCAAATATGCCGTGTACCATATGACGGACCCCCATGTCTTCTACAGCAAGGAAGACCTTTGGCGCGTGGCCACCCGCGTGGTGAATGGCGAGTCCACGCCGCTCGCGCCTTACTACACCATCATGAGATTGCCCGAGGTGGGGAAGAGCGAAGAGTTCATCTTAATGGCGCCTTTCACTCCGGCGCGCAAGAACAATATGATCGCCTGGATGGCCGCGCGCTGCGACGGTCCGGACTACGGCAAAGTTCTCGTCTTCACCTTTCCCAAGGAAAAGCTGATATACGGGCCGGAGCAGATTCAGTCCCGCATCAATCAAAATCCCACCATTTCTCAGCAACTCACGCTGTGGGACCAGGGCGGGTCGAAGGTGGTTCGCGGCACGCTCCTGGTGATTCCCGTCCAGAACGCGGTGCTCTACGTGGAGCCGCTGTATCTGGCGGCGCAGGCGGGCGCTTCCCTGCCGGAGCTGAAGCGCGTCATCGTGGCCTATTCGGACCACGTGGTGATGGAGCCGTCTCTCGGCGAGGCGTTGAACTCAATCTTTGGAGGCTCGACCGGCGCTGCTACGGGCGCTGAGGAGGCAGCCGCGGCTCCATCGCCCGCAACAACGGCCCCACCCAAGGTTGTTCCGCCCGGCGTTCAATCGATGATTGAACAAGCCAACCAGCATTACCAGCAGGCGCAACAAGACCTGCGCCAGGGAAACTGGAGCGGCTACGGCCAGGAAATCCAGCACGTGGGCCAAATTCTGAAACAGATGAAAGTGAAATAGCTCTGGCGCGGCAGCCTTCTTTACCTCGCTCCGGAAGAAACACCTCGATCCTCGCGGGATAGTGATATCCATTTTCGGTCAAACATAGCATTTAAGCGGGGGCTGGGGCTCCTCACGGTGTCATTCTGAGCGTAGCGAAGAATCTGCTGTTCTCACACCTTACAAGCAGATCCTTCGCTGCGCACAGGATGACATCACATGCAGCATCCCACTCAACGATCCCAGGGTTGACGTCAAATTCGTATGGACTGATTCTTCCGTTTCTTGACGGCGTGGGCTAGAGGTATAATAGCCAGCTTGCGCCCAGCCAAGCGCAGCGTTGCAAGAGACAGGCGCCAACGGCCAGATCGGGTCCGATAGGTTCGATCCCATTGTGGATTCGCCGCTCGAAAGGTGATTCCACAAATCCAAAGGAGAGGCCATGAAATTTTCTTCGCATTTGTACGTATTGCTTGCCGTGATGCTCGGCGCGGGCTGCGCATACGGGGCCGCGAGGCCAAACTCCAAATCAGGAATCAAAATGACAATCTTCGGAAAGATGCCTAACGGGCAAGTCGTACACCTTTATACGCTGACGAACAGCAAAGGTATGCAGGTTGGAATAGCAAACTATGGCGCAAGGATTGTTTCCATCACGGCGCCTGACCGGGACGGCCACATGGCGGACGTCGTTCTGGGCTTTGATAATCTTGCGGGTTATCTCGGCAATGACCCGTATTTCGGCGCCATTGTGGGCCGTTACGGGAACCGGATCGCCAACGGCAAATTCAAGCTGGACGGTGTGGAATACAAGCTCCCCATCAATAACGGGCCGAACACGCTGCATGGCGGCACGCAGGGTTTTGACAAGAAAGTCTGGACGGCGCGCGAGCTTACCGGGGCGCATCCCGCAGTCGAGTTTACTTACTTCAGTAAGAACGGCGAAATGGGTTTTCCGGGCGACTTGCACGTGAAGGTGGTGTACACGCTCGAAGGCGACGACGCGCTACGCCTCGATTACACGGCGACCACCGATAAAGATACGGTGATCAATCTCACCAACCATTCGTACTTCAATCTCGGCGGCGAGGGAAGCGGAAGCATTCTGGATGAAGTTGCGATGATCAATGCCGATGAGTTCACGCCCATCGACTCAACCGAAATCCCCACTGGCGAACTCCGTAAAGTCGCCGGGACGCCCTTTGACTTTCGCAAGCCAACGCCCATTGGCGCGCGCATCAATGAACATACCGAGCAGTTGAAGTTTGCTTCCGGCTACGATGACAACTGGGTGATCAACCACAAAGGCCCCGGACTGGCGCTCGCGGCGCGCGTGGTTGATCCCAAGTCAGGACGGGTGATTGAGTGCTGGACCACTGAGCCTGGAGTTCAGTTTTACACCGCCAACTTTCTCGATGGCATGATCCGCGGAAAAGGCTGGAAGGTTTATGGACGCCGGTCTGCGTTCACCCTCGAGACGCAGCACTTCCCGGATTCGCCGAACCAGCCTCACTTCCCTTCGACAGAGTTGAAGCCAGGCGAGACATACCACCAGACCACAATCTTCAAGTTCTCAACCGTCAAGTAGGTCCGGGCTTTAGGTCCATGTGACAACTGCGGTTTTTGCCCTGTAGCGGCGGCCTCTGGCCGCCGGTCCTTACTATTCAAAAACCGGCGGCCAAAGCCCGCCCTGCGCTACAACCGCATTGTCAGACCAATTCGGGGAGATCGTTAGCCGCCGGCTTGCCGCTTTCCCGGGGTTCTTGCGAACACACCGTCTCAACCGCAAGAAATAGCTTTTCAGCCTGAATGGGTTTTGCGACGTACGAATCCATTCCCGCAAGCAGACAGCGCTCCTCGTCACCCTTCATCGCGTGCGCCGTCATGGCGATGATGGGGATGTGGCCGCCCGCCGCTTTTTCTTTCTCGCGGATCGCGGTTGTTGTCTCAAAGCCATCCATCTCTGGCATTTGCACATCCATCAGCACAAGATCAAAGGGCTGCTTGTCGAGCAGGCTCAGTGCGATCCGGCCATTGGCCGCTACGGCCACGGAATGCCCGCGTTTCTCGAGCATCCTCAAAGCCAGCCTCTGATTCACAGGGTTATCTTCGGCCAGCAGAATACTGAGGCGCCGCGAGAGCCTCTCCGTTCTAAGGGAGTGGCGTGTAATCAACGGCGCTTCTTTCTGAGGAGCCTGGCCGGCCGCGCGCAAGATCGCTTCCTTCAGGTCGGCCTGACGGACGGGCTTGGTAAGATATCCAGCAAAGCCGGTTTTCCGGCATCGCGCGGCGTCTCCGCGCTGCCCGCTCGACGCCAGCATCATAACGGTTGAGCGGGTCAGTTTCGGGTTCTGTTTCACGCGCTCGGCCAGCGCGAAGCCGTCCATTTCCGGCATCTCAGCGTCGGTCAACATCATCTCGTACGGCTCGCCTGTTTTCTCGGCTTCTTCAAGCGCGCCAAGAGCGGCCGGCCCGCTTTCCGCAAGGCCCACCTTCATACCCCAGCGGCCAAGCGTATCCGCCAGGATGCGGCGGTTTGTGGCGTTGTCGTCCACCACCAGAACGTGAATGCCCGCAAGTGAGACGGCGCCCGGCGGCTCTGCGGCGGTAGCGATTTCGGGCGCGCCGAAGTCCGCCGCAAAGCGAAAGACGCTGCCCCGTCCTGCGCTGCTTTCGAGCTCGATCCGTCCGCCCATCATCTGCGCCAAGCGGGAAGAAATAGTCAGGCCCAACCCTGTGCCGCCATACTTGCGGGTCGTCGAGGTATCCGCCTGCGAGAAGGCTTCAAAGATGACCTTCTGTTTTTCGGCCGGAATGCCGATGCCCGTATCACGCACCGAAAAGCGCAACCGCACGTGGTCATTCTCCCCGCTCACGCGCTCGACGCTGAGAGCAATCTCTCCTTTTTCGGTGAACTTCAGCGCATTGCCCATAAGGTTGGTAATTACCTGGCGCAAGCGCGTGGGATCTCCGGTGACCGTTGTGGGGACGCCGGGGCCCGCCTCGCAAACGATCTCAAGGCCCTTTTCGTGGGCCTTTAGCGCGAAGGCTTTCGCGGTTTCTTCCAGGCTGTCGCGCAGGTTGAAATCAATGGCGTCGAGCTTCAGCTTGCCCGCCTCGATTTTGGAAAAATCCAGGATGTCATTAATCACCGTGAGCAGCGACTCGGCGGACTTCCGGGCCATGGTGAGATATTCGGCTTGCTCAACGCTCGGTGAGCTATCCAGCGCCAGCTCGATCATGCCCATCACACCGTTCATCGGCGTGCGGATCTCATGGCTCATGTTGGCCAGGAACTCGCTCTTGGCGCCGCTTGCGGCCTCGGCGGCTTCTTTGGCGTTCCGGATCACTCCGGTCTGGCGGGTCACCTGGCGCCGCAACGCCAAAACCCAAGCGAGCGCGGCGGCGAAGAAGATTCCAACCATGCAGAAGATCCAGAGAGCGTGACGCAGCGTCCACCAGGGCGGACTGCTGAGCACCACCACGTCCTCTGGGGATCGCAACAAAATGCGAAACGACTTGGGCGCCGCACGTCCCGGCCCCAGCCCCTCACGTTCCGCGTCAATCTGGACAGAGCAGATTCCGGTCAACGTGACGGTGCTGCCCTCCTTCCAGGCAGGCATTTCATCAACCTTCACGCCGTGCGGGAGGATTGCTGGAAACAGGAATCCTCCGGACGACAGCATCAGGGCCGGGTCGCTCGCGGCGCGATTCTGGCTGATCAACTGTCCCTGAATCCGGACCAGTCTGGCGTCATAGTTACCGCTGACTGCTTGCGCCGCCGTAATCGGGATGACGGCCACCGGCCGGCCCTTACCCGCCGCTCTAAAAACGGCATGTTCCAGGGTAGGGGTATATTCGCCCGTGGCGGGAAAGCCGATGACATCAACCGATTCCCCCGTTTTGACGGGGGTAGTTTGAAGCGTGGAGGCGCAGAGTCCCTGCGCGCCAGACTCAATGCACAGCGAACGGCCGGGCCACTCAAGCGTAACCCGCCCGCGTACGTGCGCCCGGTGCAGTAATGCCGTGTCTGGCGCAAACTGCAACAAACTTCGAATGGGGCGGATGGGTAACGAGAAAGGATCGGCGGGAGCAGGCTGCTCTATTTTCACTTGGGCGAGGCCGGGAAAGAACAGGCGGGCGCCGGTCAACTGGCGGTTTCTGTTGAAAATAGGCGCCGCATTGGCCTGCATCACGACTTCCGCGTCAACCAGGCTCGCATAGTTGACCCCCTTTTCCATCACCGCCGTTGCGGGGATGGCGCCTTCGTTCGTCGCGAGCTCCAGCGTGACATCCCTTGAGGTTTCCACAATGTCATGCACAAGCCCCTCAACCGATACCCATTGCGCGTCTTCACCGCCGGTGAGCAAGCGCGTAAGGCTCACCCGCGGGGCGCCCGGAAGTTGAGATTTCCCGATGACGCGGATACTGGGGCGCTCGATAATTGGCGCAAAGTCTCCAGGCCCGCTCACGCCCGACACGTCAATGAGCGTGCCCGCGCGCATCGGCAGCACCGGCCGGGCGGGAACGGCGACGAAGATGGCGCCGCTCGCGTCGTGGATGAAGAGCGCCCCGTGCCGGGCGTCGATGTAGGGATCGTAATAAGTGACAACGGCGCGCAAGTGAACGGGATAGCGGCGCGCCGCTTCTTCCTCAGTCAGGCTGTGAGCCGCGCGGGCCGTAGTGAGAACAGGTAAACCGCCTCGCCGGGCCTGTGGCGCCCCGGCGCTCGCGCCCACAACTCCGGCTGGCGCCAGAACTAGCAGGGGAATGAACCATCGCAAGAGCGCCGTGATCCTGTTCGAAAGCCTTGGGTTCATTTTTTTAATTGATTGGACATTCGGTGCGCTGAACGGCGGTTCGTCCCCGCGGATGATTCGCGCACATGCAGTTCCGGCAGCCCCATCTACAATGTCTTATCGGCCTATCCAGAAGATAACTGAAGAAGATTTTGCAACGGGCGTAAAGCTTGCCAGGAACGGTTCAAACCCGGTAGGTTGCGGACGGCGGGGGAGTTAGAATAATTTGTCTCATCTGTCTCATTCCTTCTTGAAAAGTAAGGTAGAATGGGTGGCGCGGATGGGGTGGGGCGGTCATTTGGCGTATCTGCGACAATGCGCGTCTCTGGTCCCAGCTTCGGCCAAAAGATTAGAGAATAGGGGCCAAGAGGAGAGGCGTAACTTAACAAAATTCACGGAACGAAGCCTAGCGAGTCTTTAGAATCAACGTTTCTAATAATTGTAGGGCAGAGTTTTGCGGTTAAAACTCTGCGGCTTTTGGTTTGGATCGCTGAAAAACCGCAGAGTTACAAAACAATTCTGCGCTTGTATCTTGGTTTTCATCCTCGTTTTGGTTTTTTGAGCTGTACTTTTGGTTGCAAGAGATATGCCGCTGCCTTGCGGGGGGGAAAGCAAGGCAGCGGCCAAAAACATTCGCGGCGACGCCCGTTTTAGAATAAAAGGGTTTGAGAGCTGTTGTCCGGCGGGAAGGCCGCTCTGCGCTGAGGCCCGGTACGAATTTATCGATAGACTGTTTTGTATAT
>JBOGJY010000431.1:0-8538 GCA_050745325.1 Terriglobia bacterium | reverse complement strand
CGAACGGGCCTGCGAAGCATTCGTCTCGAATTTTATTCAAGGAGGTTTTTATGTCATCCTCACCTAGCTCCAAAGGAGGCGCCATGCCATTCACACTTCCTGCGCTGCCTTATGCCGCAGATGCGCTTGAGCCTTACATCGATAAGCAAACCATGGAAATTCACCATGATAAACATCACGGCGCCTACGTGAACAATCTCAATAAGGCGCTCGAATCGGCTCCCCAGCTCGCAGGCAAAACGCTGGAGGAACTGCTGGCCGGAAATTGCGCCATGGTTCCAGACAACATCAAGACAGCCGTCCGCAACAATGGCGGCGGACACGCCAATCACAGTATGTTTTGGCAGATTATGGCGCCGAAGGCGGGCGGCCCGCCATCCGGCAAAGTTGCAGACGCCATTAAGAGCGCTTTTGGCGGTTTTGACACATTCAAGGAGAAATTCAACGCCGCGGCCACAACCCGGTTTGGCTCCGGCTGGGCGTGGCTCGTGAAAAATTCATCGGGCGGTCTTGAAATTATCTCCACCGCCAATCAAGATAACCCGGCTATGGAAGGCAAATTCCCAGTGATGGGTTTAGATGTTTGGGAACACGCCTACTACCTGAAGTACCAGAATCGCCGTCCCGAGTACATTGCCGCGTGGTGGAGCGTGGTGAACTGGGCAGAGATTGAAAAGCGATTTGCCTCGGGGAAGTGATCCAAAAGCAGTGGCAAGTGACGAGGGACAAGAGACAAGAGACAAGTCCGGGCCCCCAGGCTTGTCTCTTGTCTCTATCATCCCCTATCCCGCCCGCCAAGCAACCCCACTACGGATTGATCCAGCAGGATATTTCGTGTGGGGAACGGCATTGAAATCCCTTCCTTATTGAACCGACCGAGAATTTGCTTGCGCAACTCGCTCTGAACAAAATATTGGTCGGCAAACCGGCGCACCTGGACGTTCAATGAAAAGTCGAGAGACGAAGCGCCAAAGCCAGGGATGAGCCGCGCGGAAGGCGCCGGAAGCGCAAGCAAGCCCTCCAATCCATCTTGCGCGGCCTGTTGAGCGACTTCAACCAGCAGCCGCTCCACTTGATATGGGTCCGCGTCATAACCGGCGCTTACCGCGATGCCAATGGACATGCGTTCTTCCGGCTTGGAATAATTCGTAATCATCGCTTTCGCCACGCTGGCGTTGGGAACGTAGACAAAATTATTGCTGAGCGTTCGCAGCGCGGTGGCGCGCCAGCCAATCTTCACCACGTAACCTTCCTGGCCGGAATCCAGCTTGATATAATCGCCCGGACCCACGGGCTGATCCGCCATAATGTACAGCCCGGCGAAAGCGTTACTCAGCGTTTCCTGCAAGCCCAGGGCGATAGCCACGCTGCCGACGCCGAGAGTCGTCCACAGGGCCACCAGGTGGACGCCCAGATTCTCCAGAATGATGATGGTAGCGAGAATGATGAAAAGAAGACGAACCACGACGACGGCCGGCTGGGTTACGCGCTCGAAGCGGGGCTCGCGCTGAGCCAGGCGGCGCAAGAAGGCGGCCACCGCTTTGGTGAGGAAGTAGAAAATCACCACCACCACCAGAGCGAAGATCAACTTTGAGCCGCTTTTCTCATATTTTCCCGGAAGGGGTAGAAATTCCATCACCGAGTAAAGCGCCGCGAGAAGAAGCAATGGGACGGGCAACTGCTCGGAAATCGCCAGCGCGAGCTCGGCCCAAGCGGTGCGCGCTCTCAATCTCCAATGGTGGAGAAGGCGCTTCAGGCCGTAGCCCAGTAGAACCGCAAAGATGAAGGCGGCGGCGACGAAAATGTAAATGATCAGATTAGGAGTAAGATGGCTGACGTGATGAAGAGCGCGAACGTAATGTGCGGCTTGAACGCGACCGGGCGGCATGATGAAAATCTCCTTCGGAGTCTTTGGCTTTTGAGCATACCCTGCGGCGGTTTCGCAGCGCAACAGCCAGCTTTCGTACCCATTTCGCCAAACCCCGCATCTAAGTTAAGTGGAATTTCCCGCGCCATTTGAGGAGGGCCTGATGTTTAACCGTGTTATGCCGGAGGCTGCTCCCCGGCGCGGGATCTGGTAATAACAATTTTCTCGTTTCACCGGGCTAAGGCTTAAAGTAAGATTCAATCCTGAAAAAGCTTGTTGTTGCTAGATTCCTAGGTTTGCGAAACTCGACGCGATTGAGTCAAGTTTACATCGTCCCCTCACCCCCAGCCCCTCCCCCCCGAAACGGGGGAGACGGTGGCCCGCGTAGCGGGGCGGGTGAGGGGGACACACATTGTTGGTCTGAGGCGAAGCCTCGGTAGTGTTGCGTTCGGAAATTGCGATGACTTATTCGGCGCGCGTTCATTGATTGTAGCGCCGGGCTTTACGCCCGGCAGGCCGCCCTGAAGGGCGGCGCTACAAGTAAACGTATTTGAAAAACGCAACGCTGGCGTTGGGCCGGCCTAGAAGACGCGAGGATCACTTACTATGGCAACCAAAAACAAGATGCCGCAGGCCTTTTCCGAGCTGCCGATTCTGCCTGTCCGTGAGACCGTGTTGTTTCCCAACGCGATACTCCCATTGACAGTTGGGCGCGAGAGCTCGCTTAAGCTGATCAGCGATTTGAAAGAGGAAGAGAAATTCATTGGCGTGATTGCCCAGCGCGACCCGCGCGTGGACAACCCGCAGCCGGTCGATCTCTACCAGATCGGGACGGCGGCGTACATTCACAAAATCATCAAGCTGCCCAGCCAGAACCTTTTCATTTTCGTCGAGGGGCTGCAGCGGATCGCGGTGGAAGAAATTATTGGGGTTGATCCTTACCTGCGCGCCAAGGTGAAAACGCTGGAAGACGTTCCCCCTTCAGGAGACGCGGCCGGGTTTGACGCGCTGGTCCGTAGTGTAACCACCCTTTTTCAGCAGGTGGTGCAGCTCTCGCCCAGCCTTTCGGATGACCTGCAGACCGTGGTGATGAATATCGAGGACCCTTCGCGTCTCGCCGATTTTATCGCCGCCAATCTGCCGTCGGTTTCGAACACCGAGAAGCAGGAATTGCTCGAGAGCCTGGAACTTTTCGCCCGGCTTGAGCGCCTCAACCGGCATCTTGCGCGCGAGATGGAAGTGCAGCAGCTTCGCTCGAAGATCCAATCCGACGTGCAAGACCAGGTAACGGCGAGCCAGCGTGAGTATTACCTGCGCGAGCAGATGAAGGCCATCCAGAAAGAATTGGGTGAGGCCGATGAGCAGCATGAAGTCGAAGACCTGCGCCAGAAAATCGAAGCGGCCGGAATGAGCGAAGAGGCCAAAAAAGAGGCCCTGCGCGAGCTGAACCGGCTTTCCAAGATGAATCCAGCCGCGGCGGATTATCACGTGACGCGCACCTACCTTGACTGGCTTGTGGTACTGCCATGGAATAAAGTGAGCGAGCTCAAGGTGGATATCCGCAAGGCGAAGGAAGTGCTTGACGAGGACCACTATGACCTGGAGAAGATTAAGGAACGCATTCTCGATTATCTCGCCGTGCTGCAGTTGAAGCCGCAATTGAAAGGCCCCATTCTGTGCCTGGTGGGGCCGCCGGGCGTGGGCAAGACCTCGCTCGCTAAATCAGTCGCCAAGTCGCTCGACCGCAAGTTCGTCCGCATGTCGCTCGGCGGGATTCACGACGAGGCCGAAATCCGCGGCCATCGCCGCACTTATATCGGCGCGCTGCCCGGCCAGATCATTCAGGGCGTCCGCCGCGCTGAAACGCGGGACCCTGTCTTCGTGCTCGATGAGGTGGATAAGATCGGGCGCGATTTCCGCGGCGATCCTTCGTCTGCGCTGCTCGAAGTCCTCGATCCCGAGCAGAACGCGACGTTCCGGGACAATTATCTCGACGTGCAGTTCGATCTTTCAAAGGTGCTTTTCATCTGCACCGCCAACGTGCTCGATACCATACCGCCGGCGCTGCTCGACCGCATGG
This sequence comes from Terriglobia bacterium, assembly GCA_050745325.1. GTDB lineage: Bacteria > Acidobacteriota > Terriglobia > UBA7540 > UBA7540 > RH2-MAG17b. The sequence continues at coordinate 4,591 of JBOGJY010000431.1, read as the reverse complement.
AAGTGCTCGAGCTGCAGGGCTATACCGAGCAGGAAAAAATCGAGATTGCCTTCCGCCACCTGATTCCGAAGCAGACCGAACAACACGGCGTTGCGAGCGGCGTCGACATCGAGTTCACGCGCGACGCGCTCGGCTTCGTGATTCAGCATTACACGCGCGAAGCCGGCGTTCGCAACCTTGAGCGTGAGATTGCAACGCTTTGCCGCAAGCAGGCGCGCCGCATCGCGGAGTTTTCGAGCGCCGCGCAGGCTGAGGGCGGGGCCGCCGCAGCGGACGGCGCCTTAAAACCTGAGCCTGGCGCGCACAAGCTCGTGGTGACGCCGGAGAACGTTCCCGAGTATCTCGGCGTGCCGCGGTTCCGTCCGGAGATGGAAATCGTTGAGCGCACGCGCAAGCCGGGCGTAGCCATTGGCCTTGCGTGGACGCCCACTGGCGGCGATGTGCTCTTCGTCGAGGCCACGGCAATGAAGGGTGGGAAAAACTTTACTATGACCGGGCACGTCGGCCAGGTGATGGCGGAGTCGATGCAGGCCGCGCTCGCCTGGGTGCGGGGTCACGCGGCTGAATATAACATCGACCCGGATTTCTTCCAGGACCGCGATATTCACATTCACGTGCCCGCAGGCGCCATCCCGAAAGACGGACCCTCGGCGGGCGTTACCATGGTCACCGCGCTGGTCTCTGCGCTCACGCGGCGCCCGCTGCGCGAACGGCTTGCCATGACCGGCGAGATTACGCTCAGCGGCCTCGTGCTGCCGATCAGCGGCATCAAGGAGAAGGCGCTCGCCGCCAAACGCGCCGGTGTGCTCGAAGTGCTGTTGCCGGCCGAAAATGAACCGAACGCGCGCGAAGATTTGCCCGCGGAGCTGCTCGGCGAATTGAAGCTTCGCTACGTTAAGACGATCCGCGAGGTGCTGGAGTTTGCGCTGGAGAAGGACCCCGTCCTGCCTCAGGAGACTGAGCCCACGCGTGAAGTCGCCTTCGCCGGCGAGCCCGCCAGCGCCCCCAATTGAAGTTCCTCTGTTTGAGCGCAGACGCCAACAATCCCCGGCGTCCGCGCCGCCCTCGCACGCCCACCCTGAATTTCTAATCCCGCTGTACATTAAACCGTTCTAATAATAATAAAGTGTCTCATCTGTCTCATACGTCTCTTAGGGATGGCGTAGAATAGGGTTGGCGCGGACCTGGGTTCGAGGTCCGCGGCGGTTCTTGGGAAGCGCAGCGAAGCGTGCAAAATTCACGAAACGAAGCCTAGCGACCCTTTAGAATCAATGTTTCTAATAATTGTAGCGCAGAGTTTTGCGGTTAAAACTCTGCGGTCTTTCGTTGGGACCACTGAAAGCCGCAGAGTTACAAAACAACTTTGCGCTGCAAAACGGCTGCCGCGAAGATTAGAAAAGAGCTGTGCAGACAGACCCCTCACCCACCCTCGTACCTCGGGTACTCTCTCCCCGCAGGCGGGGAGAGGGCGGTCGTCTAATGAATTCGCTCCTTGCCCAAGGCGAGGAGACCGCTGTCCAGCTGGTCTGCTGCCGTCTCGACCTGCTCAGAGCAGAGGATCGCTATCTCAAAATGGTGTCCCTCGCCCCGCAGGGGAGAGGGTGGCGAACCCTTCGGCTCCGCTCAGGATAAACTCCGCGAGCCGGGTGAGGGGCTTTGAGGGCAGAGATGAAACCTCGCCCAGAGGCTCATGATGCAAGCGGGGGAAAACAGAAAGGCAAGCAAGGCGCCCTTGCAGATGGATCAAAAACAGATGGAACAGGGGAAATGTGGGCAAAAGAGAGTTAAAAAAATAAAAAAGGATTGTTTTACTTTTTTGTAAGTTATTGAAGCTAAAGGAACGTTAGAAGAGCGAACTGGACCAAACCGGACTTTTGGCGCGGTCCCTTTCCAGTAAGCTATTGAATATGAACGAGATAATTAGTTTTTCGCACGAACCGGGGGCATTTGCAACTAAAGAAAGGCGATTGCGGCTTCAGTCGGAAGCTTTTTCCGCTTTGAGGTCAAAAACCGTTGTTTTCTCCGGTTTGGTCCGGTTCGTGACCGGGCCTCAACTCCAAAATACGGGGCTTTCCCGCTTCGGTCTGTTGGGGTTTTTGGGGTGTTTTGGAGTTTTTGGCGCGCCGCGTTCGTATTTCAAACGCTGCGGCCTCTGGCCGCCGGTCATTACTATTTAAAAACCGGCGGCCAGAGGCCGCTACAACCGCAGGCGCCACAAAGACTCAGAAGGCCAAAATGATCGGCCTAATCACGAGGTTAATTCTGGAAATATTACATGGCTGGTGTATTTTTTCTATGATCCCGCGCCAACCCAAATTGAGGAGGCTCATGGTTTCAGAAACTTAAAGGCTCAACCGAATGGCACGCTGATTGCTTTTACTTGATAACGCGTGGCCATTTAGGGTTTGACGCTTCGGGTGTGCTGACCCAGCAAATGGCGACGCCCGCGGTTCCCCCCTCCCCGCGGAACTAATAAGTCCCCGGGGGAGAACCTGCAAGGTTCTTGCGAGTGCCTGCTTCTGCCTTGCGGTCTTCCCCGGTTGGACTTATCCATCCTGTGTGGTTCCCCATCCGTGATTCTGGCTGTGCAACTTATTGGGCTATGCCCGCAATGCGAACGCCGCGCGAGCGGTCGCGTTCAGCTATGATGGGTAGGTAACGATGATTAACGCCAAAAAAAAGCGCGCGCACCTTTGGCTTGCAACCTTAATAGCCGCCCTATTCTGCCCCGGCCTGGCATTGGCGCAGGGCGTGGCGTATCAGGCGCTATCTATTTTCCCCGCGGACACTCAGCAAGTGGCTTATGTGAATCTCGCCCAATTGCGCTCCCTTCCCAATTACCGCCAGCTTCGGGGGATTCTTTTCAACCGGCAGATGATCTATTTCGAACAATTTCTCCGGTCAATCGGCGCCGATCCGGAAAAGGACGTGGACGAGGCCATGGCGGGTTGGAGAGGCGACCCTACCAAGACCTCATCGTTCTTCGGTCTCGCGGCGGGCCGCTTTAACATCGTGGAGGCGCAGGATTTCATTACCCGGGAGAATCTTCCGGCGGTGCAGTATGAAGGATTCACCCTCGACGCCTTCGGCGCCGGGCATTCTTCCCAAGACCTGTTTTTCACCTTCTTCAACGGGGGCCTCGCCGGCTTCGGCAAGCTCAATGATCTCAAAGCTCTCATTGATGGCTATCTCGGGCAGAGCCCAACCTTGAATTCAAACCAGGACTTTACCCAATGGGAAGGCGATCTGGAAGGGTCGGCGCCCGAATGGGGCGTCACTACAGGAAAAGCCGCGCTGAACGTGGCCACCCCCTGGCTCACGCGCGCTTCAGAGCAGAAAGGCGGCATCGAGAGCGTGATCGGGCCCATTAAGGCCGTGCTGTATCAGGCCCATTGGGGAGCTGCTTTCTCCGCTGAGATCTCGATCGTCTGCCAGAACGCCCAGAGCGCGCAAACGCTGGCCGAGCTTCTTTCCGTGTGGAGGGATTCATCCTCACTCATGGGTGAGCGGCCGGCAAATGTGAGCGCCTTTATTCAAGGGCTTGAAATCAATGCGTCGAAAAACGAAGTGACGCTCGACGGCCAGGGGCCGCCTGCCGCCATCACCAAGATTCTTCAAAACGCCCTGGCCCACTGACGCAGCGGCTGCGGACCCCAGGTCACCGCTGGCAGAGAGTTTGATAGTCACCGGGATCATCGATATCGAGTAACACCCCGTCCTCGCCGGTTTCCAGAAAACATGTCGTATTGCGATATTTCTGGATCACCGTGTTCGCTCCCTGTCCAGGATCGAGCGCCAATAACTTTTCGAACAGCGCCTGTCCGATCATGACCGGATGCCCCCGGCGCCCCTGATGCGCCGGGACCACAATGGGAGCGCCCGTCTCGCGGAAGGCGGTTTGAAGCCGCCGCATCACGGCCGCGGACGCCGCAGGATGATCCACCAAGCAAAGCAATACGCCCGTAATCGCGGAGGAATCAAGCGCGCGCAAGCCCGCTTGCAACGACGAAGTCTGGCCCAGGCGATAATCCGCGTTGATCACCACCTCGGCGTCATCCAGGGAGATGGCGCGCCTGATCTCATCGGCGTGATGGCCGAGAACCACGACCGGACGCGCTACTTCAGCTTGGCGCAGATTGCTGAGGATCACTTCGAGAAACGGCCGCCCCTGATATTCGAGCAGAGGCTTGTCCCTACCCATGCGGCGCGATTCTCCGGCGGCAAGGACAAGGCCGGCAATCCCGTCCGCTGTCATGAGGCTTGGCGCGTCTTCGGCTGGAAGGCAAGCGAAGGAATAGATGAGGCGGCGTTGCGGCGCACGGCAATCATTTCGGCGACGATGGAAACAGCAATTTCACCGGGAGTGAGCGCGCCGACGTCAAGACCCACTGGCGAGTGGACGCGGTCCAAATTTTCCGGCGACACACCTTCCTGCTCGAGGACTTTGAAAAACTCGATCAGCTTCCGCCGGCTTCCCACCATGCCGATGAAACGGGCCTGGCTCGAAACCGCCCAGCGAAGACACTCAAGGTCGCTCTTGTGGCCTCGCGTCGCAATAACAAGATAGGAGAAATCGTTCGGATGAAGCTGC
>JBOGJY010000430.1:0-5483 GCA_050745325.1 Terriglobia bacterium | reverse complement strand
CAACAAGGCAAAGTCAAACAAGCCTTGGCGCTTCTGAATCGCTGTGTAACGAAATACCCACAATCTGAAGAGGCGCACAATTATTACGGTCTGGCGCTGGAGAGGACAGGCTCGCTCCAAGAGGCTGCAACGGAATTCCACAAGGCCGTCAATCTCAATCCAAATGACCCCGAAGCCGCCTATAATCTTGGGGCGGCGCTTAGTTTGCTAGGTGATTATTCGGGCGCTGTTCGCAATTTGGAGATAGCCGTGCGGTTACGGGGGGATTTTCCCGATGCCGAACGTGAGCTAGGACGGGCGCTGGTTAAAACGGGTGACCTTGTGGGCGCCATCGGCGCTATTCGAAACGCGGTCCGGCAACGCCCTAACAGCACTGGGGAACACATTGAGTTGGGTCGATTATATGCGCAAATTGGCGATAAACCGGAGGCTCTTGTTCAATTTCGCGAAGCAATAGCCGCAGATCCAGCCTCTGTGGAGGCCCACACCGATTTAGGGGTTACGCTTCGCAAGGGAGGTGACTTGGAAGGCTCGGCCGCCGAATTCCGTCGCGCGGTTTCGATCGATCCGGATTCTATATGGAGTCTGAAAAACCTGGCCCAGGCGCTGGAAGATCAGGGTGAATTGAAAGCAGCGGTTGATTGTTACCGGCGGGTCGTGGTTTTACAAGCCACCTCCGGCGATGCCCATGCGAACCTTGGTCAAGCGTTGAAAGCTGAGGATAAGTTGACAGACGCCATAGGTGAGTTAAAAAAGGCTGTGCAGTTATCTCCTCAATCGGCGCGCGCGCACTTTTTGCTGGCGGAAGCCCTTGCCCAAGCAGGTGATTCAGGGGCGGCGCTTTCGGAATATAAAAAAGCGGCGCGGCTTGACCCTGAGAATGCGGAGTTCCACCTGGAATTGGGCCGCGCTCTCTCTAACGATCAACCTGAAGATGCGATCGCGGAGCTAAAACGATCGATAGATCTGGGGCCCAATAATAGCGCGGCGCACCGCATCCTGGGCATCCTGTTGAGACGAACTGGCGATCGGCGGGGAGCAGCTTCAGAATTCCAGAAGGCCAGCCAGCTTGCCCTCGCGGCTGAAAGACGATTGGACGCCGATGTGCACATCAGGACCGCCAAGCAGTATCTTAAGGAAAACCACGGGCCGCGCGCGATTGACGAATTGCGATTGGCCCTCACGGCGGAGCCTGATTCGCCAGACGCGAATCTCCTGCTGGGTGTTGCCCTCAGCGAAGGCGGCGAATGGAGCGAAGCTAATCAAGCGTTTACCGCGGCGGCGCAGAAGAGTCCGGCGGACCCAGATATTCACTTCAACTTCGGAGTGTTTTTGGGGCGAAGAGGAGATTTTCAAGGCGCCGCCCGCCAACTCCGGAGCGTCTTGTCTCTAAGGCCCGGCTATCCACAAGCCCATTGCTTGTTGGCCAGCGCGCTTGCGCATATCGGGGATACGGCGGGCGCGGATATGGAATTGAACCTGGCTCGAGATCTCGGCCAATGTGGAGCGGAGCCTGCGCAACAATGAATCGGCGGCTTTTTCTGGATGGAATGATGAGCGCCGCTCTCGCCTTCATTACAGACAGGAACCGTGCGCAGGCGGCTTCTGGTGCGGACGGCTTTTCCGCAAAATTTGAAAATGTTGCTCGCCGGGCTGGCCTTACGACCCCCACAATCTTTGGCGGGAGCACCGGAAACAAATACATTCTTGAAACAACGGGTTGTGGCGCAGCCTTCTTTGATTACGACCACGACGGATGGTTGGACATTTTTCTAGTAAACGGCCAGACTCTTGAAGGAACAACCTCGCCCACTCCCACAAACCAGCTACTTCGAAACAATCGCAATGGGACCTTTACCGACGTTACACAAAAAGCAGGGCTGGTTAGGACGGGATGGGGTCAAGGCGTCTGCGTCGGGGATTACGACAACGATGGATTTGACGACCTTTTTGTGACCTACTGGGGTCACAATGCTTTATACCACAACAACGGCGATGGGACATTTACGGACGTCACCATAAAGGCAGGGCTCAACTCTCAAGAAATCCGATGGGGGGCTGGTTGCGCCTTTCTCGATTACGACCGTGATGGATTTCTTGATTTATTCGTCGCCAACTATATCGACTTTGATCTAAGGACCGCCCCGTTGCCAGGAGGTCCAGGCTGTATTTACCATGGACTGCCCGTGAATTGCGGGCCAAAGGGGCTACCCAAAGCGAAGAACCGATTATACCGGAACAATGGTAATGGCACGTTCACCGATATGACGGAGGCATCCGGAATCGCAAAGGCTCCTGCAAGTTACAGCCTTGGAGTGCTGGTGGCCGATTTCAATAATGACTCGTTTCCCGATATTTATGTCTCGAACGACAGTGAGCCAAGTTATCTATTCTGGAACAAGGGCGACGGCACGTTTGTTGAGGAAGGCATGATAGCTGGAGTTGCAACCAGCGCAGACGGTCGAACCCAATCAGGGATGGGAGTCACCGCCGGCGATTATAACTGCGACGGGCTTCTCGATATTTTTAAAACGAATTTCTCAGATGATCTACCAAACCTTTACCGCAACATGGGCGGCGGATTCTTTGAAGACGTTACGATGGCGATGGGGCTCGGACTCCATACCCTATACCTTGGCTGGGGATGTGGTTTCTTCGATGCGGATAATGACGGCTGGGCGGACATCCTGTATGTCAACGGGCATGTCTATCCTGAAGTGGTCCGCCTGAAAGGCGCAGCCGGTTACAGGCAGCCGATGGTGCTTTACCACAATCGACAAGGTTTGAAGTTCGAGGATGTTTCGAAGCTTGCCGGGCTGGCTTTTAATGATAGCCTTGCCGCTCGTGGTTGCGCCTTTGGCGATTTTGATAACAACGGCGCCGTAGATATTCTTGTGAATCCGATCAATGATGTGCCCCGCCTATTGAGGGGCCATTGCGCCAATGGCAACAATTGGATCACATTGAAATTGATCGGTACCAAGTCGAACCGCAGCGCGATCGGCGCGCGCGTTCAGTGTGTCACCGGGCATCACCAACAGATCGATGAAGTGCGCAGTGGGGGGAGCTTCATGTCGCAAAACGATTTGCGAATTCATTTCGGCCTGGGGAAAGCCCAGACTGTGGATGTGCTTAAGATTTCGTGGCCGAGCGGTCACGGCGACCGTCTTACGAATCTTAAAGTGAATCAAATAATGACGATCCACGAAGGGCAGCACAGTTAAGGTCAGAAACGATCAGATACTACGCCGACTCCAGGCCCCCTTCTTCTAATTCAGAAAGTTCAGCCGGATAGTGAGTGAGGGTGATGTACATTCACGGCGCCAAGCCCCCCAAATCCTTGACGAACGTATTGCTATTTGGTTTGATGAGAGGGACAGGAATGGGCGGGCGCTCGGGTCGAAGCTTTGAATCCCGTTCCCCTACGTGAAAGATTGAGTGTGCCGTTAGTGAGTGACGGTATGTATCGGCCCCGCGAGAAAACACGAGCCGCAGCGTTGGCAGGTTTTATTTTGTTGGTTTTCCTGGCAATCCTTGCGTTCGGAAGCCCAAGTGCGAATCCGCTTGAGATAAGTGATAGCGCCTCTGCAAGTCCCTCCTTCCTGCCCAGATCATGCCTATCCTCGAGAGGCTCAACCCCGCAGATTGCCGGACTTATTCAAAGCGCCGCCTCTAAGCCCTCCGCTGCATTATATGATGCGCTAGGGAAAGCTTTCGAACAGCAGGGTGAAGAACCTGACTGTGCGGTTGCCGCTTACGAGTTGGCATTACGTCTAGACCCTCAGGCGTGGCAAACTCGCTACGCTATGGGTCTTGCCCTGCTTCAAGCGGGCGATTCAGCGCGAGCAGCCGAGGAACTCCGCAAAGTGGTTGTAGGTGAACCCGGCCATGTCATGCCGCACAATGGCCTGGGACTGGCTCTCGAAGACCAGGGAGCTTTCGAAGCGGCTCGCGCGGAGTTCGAGGCCGCTGTGGCGCTCGATCCGCGCTTTGCGCTTGGCTATTACAATCTTGCGCATGTTGACAGCGACGAGAAAAGGTTTGGCGCCGCCCGATTCCATCTGCAGAAGGCCGTCAGCCTCGATCCACAGGAACCTCCTTTTCAACTGGCGCTGGCCATTGCTGATTCGCAAAATGGAGATTTTCAGAATTCGACTGCGTTATTGCGGAAGCTGATTGGCGCCCACCCGGACTATGTAGCGGCTTATCTCAATCTAGCGACGGTTTACGGCCGGCAAAAGCGTTTTCAGGATGCTGTCGAGAACTATCGCCAGGCTCTCCGGTTAGATCCGGGAAATATTGAGACGGCGCTTTCGCTTGGAATCGCATATTTGGCCAACGGACAGCCGAACGAAACAGTAAATACGTTGAAAAGCTATACGGCTCGTCAGCCCCGCGACTTTCAGGGCTTCTACTGGCTTGGCCGCGCGTATAAAGACTTGGCGCAGTATCGTGAGGCCGCCCGAGCCTTGACGCGGGCGTCAGCTTTGAATCCCAATGACTACGATGTTTGTTACAACCTCGGTGTTGTTCTTCTCCATCTGGGCCAACTGGCTGAGGGCGCCCGGCAGCTCGAGCAAGCGACCCGAGTAAGCCCGGAGCAGGCGGGCGCTCATTTCCAGCTAGCCAATGCCCTGCGCCGGTTACACGACAGTGAAGGGGCGAATAGAGAATTGAAGGCGTTTCAAGCTCTGAAGTTGCGCGATCAACAGAAAATCAGAGCTATCCAATTCTTCAACAACGGTGATGCAATGCTCGCGGCGGGGAAGCTTGCGCAAGCCGCCCAGGAATATCATCACGCCTTACAACTCGACCCCAGCAACCCGCGTCTGCACTACGACTTTTCATTGGCCCTTGAGGGAATCGGCGATCACGAAAAACAGAGAACGGAATTAGAAAAGGCGATCCAACTGGATCCGAACCTGGCTCCCGCATACTACCATCTGGGTAAGCTGGCCATGTCCGAAGGGAAGCTAGCGGAAGCGGAGCAGGCGCTAAAGACCGCTCTCGCTATTGATCCGCAATTTGAAGAGGCCCAAGCGAGCCTCGCGTCGATTCGGGCGAGCCGCAAGCCTGGCGAATGATCTCCGGTCTTGTTGACCCGGGCTTCAACGTTGTTCAGATGAAGCGAAAAATATGGCGCACGCCTCTTGGTTAAACACTGCACGGCTGAGGATTCTGCGGTTGCTCCTCATGCTTTCGTGCGTCAACGCGCTTACCTTTTCCATACTCGCGATGGGTCAGCGGCAGCCAGGCGCTCCAGGGGGAAAACCAATGGCGGGCGATTCCTCCGACGAAATGAGTGTGACGGCTAGCCTCACACCGATTCCCCAGCCAAATGTGACCGCCGTTGACGCCACCGCTAAAGCGGAGATAGAGACGATTCGAGCCCAGTTAGAAGCGGTTTCCCGAAAACCCGCCGCCGGCCGTGAGGAACTTGCAGAGGCTTACGGCCAGATGGGCAAGGTTTACCATGCTTACGG
>JBOGJY010000429.1:0-3148 GCA_050745325.1 Terriglobia bacterium | reverse complement strand
CGGGCAGCACGTCGCCCTCGAGCATTTTCATGGCGAGCGGGTCCTGGATCATGCGCTGGATGGCGCGCTTGAGCGGCCGCGCGCCGAACTGCACGTCATAACCTTCGCGGAACAGCAATTCGTGGGCCTTCTCGGTCAGTTCAATGTGAATCTTGCGCTCTTCAAGAAGCGCGCGCAGGTGGTTCAACTGCAACCCGATGATCTTTTCGATCTCCAATTTGCCGAGCGAATTAAAGATCACGATCTCGTCGATGCGGTTCAGGAATTCCGGCCGGAAGTGCGCGAGCAGCTCCTCATGGATGCGCCGCTTCACCTCTTCGGTGATCTTGCCCGGCTCATCGGCAGACGCCTTGCCGCGCCCCGCGGCTTCGTGGATAAAGTGCGAGGCGATATTTGAGGTCATTATAATCACCGTATTCTTGAAGTCCACGGTGCGGCCTTTGCCGTCGGTCAGGCGTCCGTCATCGAGGATTTGCAGGAAGATGTTGAACACGTCCGGATGCGCCTTTTCAATCTCGTCGAAGAGCAGCACCGCGTAGGGACGCCGCCGCACCGGCTCCGTCAGTTGGCCGCCTTCTTCGTAGCCAACATATCCCGGAGGCGCGCCCACCAACCGTGATACGGCGTGCTTTTCCATATACTCGGACATATCAATGCGGATCATGGCGCGTTCGTCGTCAAAGAGGAATTCGGCAAGGGCGCGAGCCAATTCCGTCTTTCCTACGCCGGTTGGACCGAGGAACAGGAATGATCCGATGGGCCGCTTCGGGTCAGACAATCCCGCGCGGCTGCGGCGCACGGCATTCGCCACCATACGCAGCGCCTCATCCTGGCCGATTACGCGGAAACGCAGGCGGTCCTCCATCTTCACCAGCTTCGCCGTCTCGCCTTCGAGCATCTTCGTCACCGGGATGCCCGTCCACTTGGAAACCACCTTGGCCACGTCTTCTTCGTCCACTTCCTCCTTCAACATGCGACCCGTTTCCTGCAATTCTTCGAGCCGCTGGTTGGCCTCGCCGAGCTTCTTTTCGAGCGACACGAGTTTCCCATAACGGATTTCCGCGGCCTTGTTCAGGTCGCCTTCGCGCGTGGCACGCTGCTCCGCGGTTTTGGCGTCTTCAATTTCGCTCTTCAACTGCCGGATGCCCGCAATCACTTCCTTCTCCGCCTTCCAGCGCAGTTTCAGCGGGTCCACTTTCTCGCGCAGGGCGCGGATTTCTGGTTCAAGCTTCGCCAGACGCTCGCGCGAAGCGGCGTCTTCCTCTTTCTTCAAAGCCTGCCGCTCGATTTCAAGCTGCGTCAGCCGCCGCTCGATCTGGTCAATCTCCGCCGGCATCGAGTCAATCTCGATGCGCAAGCCCGACGCGGCCTCGTCAATCAAGTCAATGGCCTTGTCAGGCAGGAAACGGTCGGCGATGTAGCGATTGGAAAGCACGGCCGCCGCGACAATCGCCGAGTCCTTGATGCGAACACCGTGGTGGACTTCGTATCGCTCCTTCAGGCCGCGCAAGATGGCGATGGTATCCTCCACCGTCGGCTGGCCCACGTAAACCGGCTGAAAACGCCGCTCAAGCGCCGCGTCCTTCTCGATGTGCTGTTTGTATTCCTTCAGCGTGGTGGCGCCGATGCAGCGCAGCTCGCCGCGCGCGAGCGCGGGCTTCAGCATGTTTGAGGCGTCCATCGCGCCCTCAGCCGCGCCGGCCCCCACCAGCGTGTGCAGCTCGTCGATGAAGAGGATCATCTGGCCGCTCGATTCTTCAATCTCCTTGAGCACGGCCTTCAGGCGGTCTTCAAACTCGCCGCGAAACTTCGCGCCCGCCACCAGCGCGCCGAGATCGAGCTGGATGATGCGCTTCGATTTGAGCGTTTCGGGCACGTCACCCGCAATAATCCGCTGTGCGATGCCTTCGACGATCGCGGTCTTGCCCACGCCAGGCTCGCCAATCAGCACCGGATTATTTTTGGTGCGGCGCGAGAGCACTTGGATTACCCGGCGAACTTCGTCATCCCGGCCGATAACCGGGTCAAGCTTGCCGCGCCGGGCAAGATCCGTCAGGTCACGCGCGAACTTTTCCAGCGCCTGAAATTTGCTTTCGGGGTTTTGATCCGTCACGCGCTGAGTGCCGCGCACCGCCACCAGCGCCTTCAAAATGGCGTCGTGCGTCACCCCAAGCCGCGCGAGAATACGGGTGGCTGGGTCGTTCGACTTTTTGGTGAGCGCGAGCAACAAATGTTCGGTGGAAACAAACTCATCCTTAAACGGGGCGGCTTCCTCGAAGGCGCCGTCTAAAATCTGCTTGAGCGCAGGGGAAAGGAAATGGTCTGCCGATCCGCCAACTTTGGGTAGAGCGCCAATCGCCTGCTCCGCTTCGCCCGCGACGCTGGAGGGCGGCACGCCGAGCCGCGATAAAATCGCGGGCACAATGCCCTCCGGCTGCCCAACCAGCGCCAGCAGCAGGTGAACCGGCTCGATTTGCTGGTTGCCGTGCTGGCCCGCCAATTCCTGCGCTGCCTGGAGCGATTCCTGCGCCTTTACCGTGTACTTGTCAAACCGTGTGGCCATAAGTTGTTCCTTGAAAGTTCGTTTCGTAAAATTTCGTCTGGCAGAAACAGCCCCTCACATGGCTCACTGAGTTTACCCTGAGCGGAGCCGAAGGGCCCCACCCTCTCCCCCGAATTCGGAGGAGAGGGCTGTAGAGTCTGTGTGACAACCCGCATTTGTAGCGCCGGGCTTCAGCCCGGCACACCCGTTTTATTGCATTTGCCGCCCTGAAGGACGGCGCTACGCGACTTCCCGAAAAGTTGTCACACAGACTCTGTAGCGGCGGCGTCCTCGCCGCCGGTCGTTACTCTTTGAAAGACCGGCGGCCAGAGGCCGCCGCTTAAACCAGCCTGCATATTCCCCGCCCCTTTTCCCTCGCATTTCACTATACTGTCTCACTCGCGCCGCCGGGCGGCGGCGGGCCACTCTCTTCGCGGAGGAACCGGATGCGACTCTTTATGGCAGAGCTGGTTGGGACCTGTTTGATGATCCTTCTGGGTGACGGCGTGGTGGCGGGCGTGGTGCTCGCCAAATCGAAGGCGGAGAAGTCAGGATGGATCGTAATCACCACCGGGTGGGCCATGGCCGTCGCCGTGGGCGTCTACG
>JBOGJY010000428.1:0-3393 GCA_050745325.1 Terriglobia bacterium | reverse complement strand
GCCCCCAGAAACGTGTCCGCCTTGCACCGCCCAAGCTGATTCTTCACTGCGTCGCCGCGGCGCTTCATTTCGTTGGAATGGGGCACCGCAGTGGTCACATAAGCGGTGATCGCGGCGATCACGTAGTCGATGTATCCGGTCACCAGCCGGCGCTCTATCCCTGCGTCATGACTGACCCCGGTGAAGTAGGTCAAATAGGAAGGGATCGCGGCGGTGGCGCTGGCCAGCGGGTGGGCGTTGTTCAGCCGGGTCACTTCTGTGTCAAGCGCGTGCGCGTGCGTGGCCTGAAACGTTGTGACGTACTGGTTGATGGTCTGGAGCAGGTTCGCGCCCCAATTCCGCAATAAGGTCTGGTAAGCTATGAGCGCGGCTCCTGGAGGGGGCGCAGGCACCACCGCAGCGGGGCGCGCATTGAGAACTATATTGAGTCCCAGTTGAACCGCATTGGGCAGACTATTCGCAGGCTGTCTTGCCCAGAAATGGGCTTCTTGTACGATAGCTTTGAGGTAATCAACAACACTCGTTACAATCTGCGGATTGGTCGTTCCTTGGTTCGGAATTCTCCCATGGTTCCGGGCCCAGTCCTGAAACGTCTGCATGAATTATTCTCCTCAATGGGTGTATCGTCGAGATATTAGCACATTTCTCGATAAGGGTGGACAGTGCAGGCATCGTCTTTTGATGTATAGATCGGGACATGCCCAATGCTGGCGTGTCCGCGCGCCCCGCTTTACCGTGCCGGGGTTATAATGGATTCATGGACGTTGAAAAGACCATCCAGTTCATCCTGGAGATGCAAGCCAAGCACGAGGCGTGGCTTCAGAAGCACGAAGAGTCGATCGTCAGGATTGAGGCTTCCGTTGAAAGGATTGGGGCTGGTGTTGAAGCCAACACCGCTCGTATGGGCCAGCTCGTGGACGTTTCCGTTTCGCTTGCCCGCCACGGCGAGGAGGTCGACCGGCGCATGGAAGAGACGGGGCGTCTTATCAAGGAGCTCAGAGACGCTCAGGCCCACTCCGATTACAGGCTGAACGCCCTGATCGATGCCGTGGAAAAGCTCATCCGGCGCAACGGCAGCGCCTCGTAAAACGCCGCGCCATCACTCCCCTAACACATACTTGCTCACCCGGTTGCTTACGTCGCGTAGGTACGCCTCATCACCTGCCTTGAGCTCGGTGATCGCCGGGCCGTGGTAGCCAATCTCCGCGAAGGCTTTGCGAACTTCGGGCCAGTCGATATCGCCATCCCCGATATTCACCCATTCATAGCAGTTCCCGGCGCGCTTGAAGCCCTTCACATGTACATCCACAATGCGATGTCCGAGGGTGCGAATCCAGTCCTGCGGGTAGCCGTATAAAACGACATTCCCCACGTCAAACCAGGCGCCAATCCAGGGACTTTTGAATTCATCCACATAACGCGCAAATTCGAGCGGACTGAGCAGAAACTTATTCCACACTTCTTCGAGCCCGATCACTACGCGCAACTCCTGCGCTAAGGGAATCAGCTTGCGAATCTGCGCCTGCGAGCGCACCCACGCATCGTGATAACTCGTCTGCTCGTTCACCACCGCGGGCACCAGCAGGACGCAATGCGCGCCCCAGAGTTTCGCGTTATGGAGCGAAGTCCGCATCCCCGCGAGGCTCTTTTCCACCACCGCCGGATCGCTCGAAGAAAGGGGATACTTCCAGTGGTCCATGTTCATTACGGAATCAATCGGAATGCCGGCTTTCTCCGCTGCTTCCTTGATGGCCGCCGCCTCGCGCGGATCGGGCGTGGTGTTGGCCTGCAGCACCTCAAAGCCAACCTCTCGCGCCATCCTAAATCGGTCGAGGTAGCTCAACTGCTTAGGCAGCATGTCCACCAGCACACCCTTTTTCATTCGGGCCGCATCGCCCGAAGACGACGCCCGCAAGGGTCTCGCCGCCGGAGCTGCTGCCGCGAGGCCAGCCACTCCTGCGGCGCAGGCCGCCCCCAGCGAAGTCTTTAGAAAATCGCGCCGCGAAGAATGGGTTGTCATCGTGGTTCCTCTCCTGAGCAAAGTGTGCGGAATCGAAGTCCGGTATTTATCGTACCGCACCATGCTGAGAAAAAAACAACAGTCTCCCGCAAAGACGCCAAGAAACGTAAATAGGAACCGCTTGATTTTCTTTGCGAAAGTTTGCGGTTTCGCGCCTTTCCAAGAGGTTTTTGCTTCCCGCCAGTGTTTTCAAAGCTTCCCGGGGCCGGATCAGCGTAAAAAAACCGTCCCATTCGTCTCGTTTGTCTCATAATTCTCAAAGTCATCTGATAAGCTGTGGAGTGCGGCAGATTGCTGCCGTTTTTTGAAGGCGCAGCCAGGCGCGCCCCGGACAGCGGGAGCGGGTTCCGGCATTCCATAATGTTAGCTGGCGCAACCATCGCGCTTTTTGCGATGGGTGCGGTTCTCAAAGATTAGAAAAGGACGGAGAGGCTAGGCAAAAAACACAAAATTCACGGAACGAAGCCTACCAAGCCTTTAGAATCAACGTTTCTAATGTTTTTGGAGTGCGGCAGCGGGCTGCGCCCGGAGCAGGGCAAGCAGGACGCCGGAAGCGCGCTTCGGCGCAATATAGCGGGAGTATGCTCCCGAACTCCAAAGCCGAAGGGCTAGAAAACGAGCCCCGCGCGACAGCCGCCACGGCTCTTTCCAAAGACCGGAAATGGGTAGTCAAAAATTTTAAAAGGACGCTCCCCCTAGGATTTTAAGCTACTTACCAGGACGATAAAAATAGTTGACATCGACACACTAAGGCATTATTATCGTAACTTACTAAGCTCTTGAGCATCCAACCTGAATAGAAGAAGAGAGCATACAACGTATTTTTAAGGAGAGCAAAACATGGGGAAGATTATAGGGATTGACCTTGGAACGACAAACTCGGTGGTCGCTGTGATGGAAGGCGGCGAACCGGCGGTGATTGCCAACCCGGAAGGAGCGCGAACCACGCCTTCGGTGGTGGCGTTCACCAAATCGGGCGAGCGGATGGTAGGCCAGACGGCGAAGCGGCAAGCCATCACCAACCCCGAGAACACAATTTACTCGATCAAGCGGTTCATGGGCCGGCGCTTTGATGAAGTGCAAGGCGAGATCAAGACGGTGCCCTACAAAGTTATCGCGGGGCAAAACGGCGACGTGCGCGTGCTTGCGCAGGGGAAGGAATACTCGCCGCCTGAGATTTCGGCGCTGATCCTGCAGAAAATGAAGGACGCGGCGGAGCAGTACCTGGGGGAGAAGCTGACCCAGGCCGTCATTACCGTCCCAGCTTATTTCAACGATAGCCAGCGGCAGGCCACCAAGGACGCGGGTAAGATTGCGGGCCTCGAGGTCCTGCGAATTGTGAACGAGCCTACGGCAGCGGCGCTGGCTTACGG
>JBOGJY010000427.1:0-6898 GCA_050745325.1 Terriglobia bacterium | reverse complement strand
CGCCGCCGCTACAACAGTGGTCACGTAGGTTTTGAAGGGGCAGGACGGGTCGAGTAAGTTGGCGCAGAACCCTGATTCAGATTCCCGGTTTTGGTTGGCAACGGCTGGGGTGTATAATGTTGGACGTTGATTAAACAAATGTGACCGAAATATCTTCTAATGTGAAGTATGAACGATACTTTTAATATTCGCCGTTACTGGGCTGTGGTGGTTCTGATTCTAGCTCTCGGCGCCGGTGTGATCATCGGGAGTTTTGCTTCGCGTGGCCGCCGCACGGCCAGGGCGCTTCCCGACGCCAGGCCTCTTGCCGCCGCCTCTCCGGTAAGCCTCTCGAATTCTTTCGCGCAAATCGCCTCAAAAGTGACGCCCGCAGTGGTGAATATCAATACCGAATCCACCATCCGTTTTGGCGGAAAGAATTCGGGGAAGCCAGACGCCACCCCGGATGGAGGTTTTTTCAATCACTTCTTCGGGTTTGGCCCTGGCGGCGCGCCGCACGAAATGCACCAGCAGAGCCTCGGGTCGGGCGTGATTCTGGATAAGAACGGCTATGTGCTCACCAACTACCACGTCATCATGCAAGATGATGGGCGGCCCGTGGACCTGATTCGTGTTCACCTCGCGGGCGACGATGACGGCAACCCGCACGGGTTTCAAGCTAAAGTTGTGGGCTACGACAAGTGGACGGACCTTGCCGTGGTGAAGATCAGCGCCGGGCGGCGCCTGCCGGTGGTGGAGCTTGGAGATTCCGACCAGACTCGCGTGGGCGACTGGGTGCTGGCCGTCGGCAGCCCGTTCGGGTTGAATGCCACCGTAACCGCGGGCATCATCAGCGCCAAAGGGCGCGAGATTAACAGCGGCTTGGAGGACGAGTTCAAGCGGTTTTTGCAGACCGACGCGGCGATTAATCCGGGTAACAGCGGTGGACCGCTGGTGAGCCTGTCAGGCCAGGTGGTGGGCATCAACACGGCCATTGCCACCACGCGCGGCGCCTACGACGGCGTCGGATTCGCCATTCCCTCGAAGATTGTCCGCAAGGTGTATAACGACATCGTGACCACAGGCGCGGTCCGCCGGGGCGCCATTGGCGTGAGCTTCTCGGCGGCGCAGACTCCCGCTTTATTGCACAGTTTTGGGGCCGACCACGGCGTGGTGGTGCAGAATGTGGAAGCGCAGAGTCCCGCGGCGCGCGCGGGCATCAAGCTTGGGGACGTGATTACAACCGTCAATTCGCGGGTCATTCACAGTGGCAGTGAATTACTGGGGATCGTCTCCAACACCGAGCCGGGCCAGAAGTTGCGCGTCGAGTTCCTCCGCAATGGCAGACAGATGAACTGCGATATCACGGCTGGCGACTGGAATAAAATCGCCGGGCAAACCGAAGTGGCTGAATCGGGCGCCCCACCGGACGGCGAAGCCGCGCCCGGGCACGGTGCGATGGGCCTTTCCGTAAAGGATCTCAGCCCCGAGCAGGCCAAGCAGATTGCCACCGGGTTGCACCGCAGCCATGCGGCGGGTGTGATGGTGGAGGATGTGGAGCCGGGTTCTTTTGCCGATGATCTTAACTTGCAGCGGTTCGACGTCATTTTGAGCGTTAACCGCCAGGACGTCCGCTCCGCGGCGGATTTTAACCGGCTTCAGTCCCAGCTCAAGTCCGGGCAAAATGTGCTCCTTCTGATTGCCCGGCGAACCGGAAGCGGCTACGTCACCAGCTTTGTGGCGGACCAACTTCCATGAAATTGAGGCGCTCAACGTTGAAATCTGAACTCCGGCTTTTGGCGTGCGGTTTGATTTTTTTACTGTTACCCGCAGCCGCTCTCGCGACCACCGCAAAAAAAACGCATACGGTAAAAAAGTCTTCGCGCAAGGCTCATACGGCGCTGCGAAAGCCGCAAAGGCATGTTTCACGGCTTTCGAGCGTGCGCCGGCGCCTTCCTCTGCGCCGTAGTTCGTCGCGCCGCCGGACCCTTGCCTCTTCCAAATACCACGGCGCCCGCCAGTCTCGCCGCTCTTCGCATAGCGGCGTCACGCCCGAAATTGCCGCTTCGAGGGCGGGGCAAATCCAGCAGGCGCTGATCCAGGCGGGCGACCTTCACGGGCAGCCGACCGGCCGCTGGGACGCCGAAACCCGCGAGGCCATGAAGCTCTACCAGAAGCAGAACGGCTTTGAGACCACCGGCTTGCCGGACTCAAAATCGTTGATGAAGATGGGCCTGGGGCCGCATCCGCTGCCGTTGCAGGCTGACCCGCTGGCGCGAGCCGTTGAGGCTCAACGGTCCCAACAGACGCAACCATCTCATCCATCTCAACAGGCCCAGCAGGCGGACGCCGGCCTCGGCGCCGCTGCCGGGAATCCGGACGCCAGCGCCCAACCCTTCCCTCCGCAATAACCAGCCGCCCGGGCTGCTATCTCATGAATCTCATCTATAACAATAGTCTTATACATATTTGACGTCAACCATGGGACCGTTTAGTGGAATGTTGCAGGTGATGTCATCCTGAGCGCAGCGAAGGATCTGCTTGTAAGGCGTGAGAAAAGCAGATTCTTCGCGGAGTTTACCGTGAGCCTCTTCGCTACGCTCAGAGCGATTCGAAGTGGAGCGAATCGGCTCAGAATGACACCGTGATGAATTCCAGCCCCACCCCTAAATCCTACTGTTTGACCGAAAATTAGTCTTACATCATGCTGGCGGGATCAACGTCGATGACGACCGAGCGCGGCGGGATACGGCGCCGCGCGCATTCGTCCGCCATCTGCCGCAGCGCCTGATTCAGGCGGGCGCGTGAGCTGGCCTTGAGCAGGATCTGAATCCGGTAGCGGCCTTTGACGCGGGCAAGCGGCGCGGGGTTCGGCCCCATCATCAGGATGGCGCGCGGGTCGGCCACGCGCTTCAGGGTTTCGCTAAGCAGGCGGGCCACCTTCGCGGCTTCGTCAAGGTCCTTATCCTGCGCGATCACGTTCGCCAGCGCGGTGACGGGCGGATAATGCATGAGCCGCCGGAAGCTGAGCTCCTTGCTGAAGAAGCCGGCGAAGTTCTGATCGGCGGCAAAGCGGATGGCGTAGTGGCCGGGATAAAACGTCTGCACAAGCACGCGGCCCGGCGAATCGCCGCGTCCGGAGCGTCCGGCCGCCTGGGTGAGGAGTTGGAAGGTCCGCTCGGCGGCGCGAAAATCGGGAAGGCGAAGGCCCATGTCGGCGGAGACAACGCCCACCAGCGTCACGCCGGGAAAGTCATGTCCTTTGGCAATGAGCTGCGTACCGGCGAGGATCTGGATGCGGCCCAGGCGGAACTCCGAAAGCACGCGCAGGTAGTGCCCGGCCCGGCTGGCGACGTCGCGGTCGAGCCGCGCCACGCGAGCCTGGGGAAACATCTCGGCAAGCTTGTCTTCGATCTTCTCCGTCCCTTCACCGACGTACTGAAGATACTCGCTCCCGCAGGCCGGGCAGCGAGTGGGGACCGGCGCCGTGTAACCGCAATAGTGGCACATGCAGCGATGTTCCCGGCGATGGTAGGTGAGCGAGATGGAGCAATTCGCGCACATCATGGCCTCCCCGCAACTGCGGCAGAGCAGAAACCAGGAGTAGCCGCGGTGATTGAGCAGAATCATCGTCTGGTTGCCGCTCGCCAGTTGCGCCTCAATCTCCTGCCGCAGGCGGCGTGAGATGGGCGCCTGGGTGTGCGTCTCGCGGAACTCCTGCCGCATGTCGACAATTTCCACGCTGGCGAGTGGCCGTCCTTGAACGCGCTGGGCAAGCGTGAGCAGGCGATACTTGCCTTGCTGCGCGTTCCAGTACGATTCAAGCGAAGGCGTAGCCGAGCCGAGCACGGCCATCGCTCCGGCGAGCCGCGCTCGCACAATGGCCACGTCGCGGCCATTATAGCGGGGCGTTTCCTGTTGCTTGTAGCTTCCGTCGTGCTCTTCATCGACGACCACCACGCCGAGGTTCTTAAGCGGCGCGAACACGGCCGATCGTGTCCCCAGCACCGCCGTCGCTTCGCCTCTCCAGACGCGCCACCACGCCGCCTGCCGCTCGCGGTCTCCCAGGCCGCTGTGGAGCAGCGCCACGCGATTGCCAAAGCGTTCCACGAAGATGGATTGAGTTGCGGGTGTGAGCGCAATTTCCGGGACCAGGAGCAAGGCGGAGCGGCCGCGTTCGAGGCAGCGCGCAATCAGCCTGAGATAGATTTCGGTCTTGCCGCTGCCCGTAACCCCGTGCAGAAGAAACACACCAAACCCATCGCGCTCGAGGCTCGCGGCGAGCGTTTCGTAAGCCGACGCCTGGCCGACCGTGAGGGTGACCGGGAGAGTAACAGACAGGTCCGCTAAAGACGCGCCAGCGATCGTCAAAGAATCGGTCTGTTCTTTGCCGCCGGCTGCGCCCGCCGTTCTTGAATCCGCCAGATCCACGAGCCCTTGCTGTTCCATCTTGCGCAGCATCGCCAGCGTCGCATGGGCTGACTTCAGCAGCTCGCGGTGGTCGGCCGCTGCGCCCTGCTCGCGCAAAGCCTCCATGATGCGCAGAGCCACGCGAGACGTGCGGCGGCGCGGCGCTGCATCGCCGTCCGCATCCAAAGCCGGTTCACGAAGACTCACCGCGAGAACCTTCCTGCGGTCACGCTCGACTTCGGTGATCTCCAGCCAGCCCTTTTTGAGAGCGTTGGACAGCAGCGCCGGGCTGCCAGACTTCCCGCGCACGGTTTCAAGCGCCGCCCCAGGGCGCTCATCTACGTAAGCGAGCAGCGTAGCTTCTTCTCCTTGCCGGATTTCGGGTAGCAGACTTGACCGCAGTTCCTGATGGCGCAATCTTCCGCGCTCCGTGAGTTGGACCACGCGCGTGCGATGGGTTTCTGACCCAGTGGGAAGCATGGCGCGGAATGTTTCGCCCGGCGGCGCATGGTAATACTCGGCAATCCACAGACCCAAGGTTAGCAGCTCGGGAGTGAGCAGCGGCTCAGCGTCAAGAACTTTCAGAATCTCGCGCGGTGTAACGCCTGGCGTGGCTTCGGCCTGCGGCTCGATCACGATACCAATGGCTTTGCGGGAGCCAAGCGGCGCGAGCACCCGCTGCCCCGGCCAAACCTCTAACGAGTCTGGTACCCGGTAGGTGAGCAAGTCCCGCAGCGCAGCCATCACGGCAACCTTGATGAGTTTCGGTTTTTGCGCTTTCTTCCGCCCCATAGTGAACGACTGCCCGCCTGAATGCTTCACCCTTCAGGTTGACTGACTCTGTTCCAATTCGCCGGAATCGGGAATATTGATTCTACAAGATCATCACCATTTAACCTGGAATTTCGCGCGCGGCTCCGCGCCCTCAACTTCAGCAAACATGCTACTGCGCTGGGGTAGCTGTGGGCCAAGGAAGGATCGAGGGAGCTGATTCGGGGCGGATTCCGGCGGGTGGAAGCGTAGATGCTAAAGCACTTTGTCTAACAGGTTGCTGAAAAACGTGTAGCGGCGGGTTTATCCCGCCAACCCGCGTTGAGATTATTCGACTTGTGGCGACGTAAAGTCGCCGCTACACCGTTAACGCTGGGTTTTTCAGCAACCTGCTTAGGGAGTGCTGGCGTGACCTGCTGATATTCTGCGCTACAAGAGGCTGCCCCCACGGCCTGCCCCTCTCCTTGGAGGGGAGAAGAAGAGGGAAGTGGGATTTGGTCCTCTACCATGGAAAGAGGGTATCCCGCAGGCATATGTGGAGGGTCCCTGCAGGGGCAACTCAAAATGCAAAGTTATTCGTGGCGCGTTTGCGTATCTTTACGAAGGCGGTACTGTAAATCCCTCAACCCCTCTCTCTTGGGAGAGGGGTTGAGGGTTGAAGGGTTATTTTCACACTTTGCGGGGCGCCGCAAAGCGAGATAAACGGCGTTACTGGCTGACCACCAGAACCCCGCGCCGGCGCAGGAATTCAAATGCAAAGCCGAAAAGTAGCAAGTTTGCGACTATGATGAGCGCAAAGGGTGGCTCAGACGCGCTGTAAAGAAATTCCTGCGGTGGCGTGCTGGGAGTGGGTGTATAGACGAGAAAATTGGAAAACTCACCGGACGTAAAGGTTTGTGACTGGGCTTCGCTCAGCCATGATTGCGCGCCGGCAAGAATGCTGGATCCGTCATAAGACTCCAGCGTTTGAAAAGGATTCAGGCCCGAGGTGGGAGTGGGATCGAAGATCTGCCAGATGGCGAACTGTATCTCACCGGCTGTCGTGGGGTCCGTCGACGAATACAAATTCTGGGCCAGCCAAGCCGCTTCGTCATAAAGCAGCGCCTGGTTCGGTTGACCTTTAGCAAATGCGACGTTGCTAAGGGTTGGATAGGTTGATGTCACCGCGTTCCACGTTTCTCCAATGTAGGTTTCATCGGAAAAGTCGTCACAGATCACCTGTTCGGAGACGCCGTTGACCGACACGGTGTATGGGCCAACGTAGACCCCGCCCAGAATGTTGTTTCCTGCGCTGGTGAGGGTCATGCTAACCTGGTCCGCGAAAGCATGAGGCGCAAGACCAAAACACAATAAAGCAATCGTAGTTACAAAGCACAACTTTTGAGTTATTTTTCTCATTTGTAATCCCCTCTTTTGATGAACCCACTGCTTTTGGCAACGCGCAGAGTGTCTCAATGAATAAGCACCGTAAATACGCTGCAGCTTCGCCACTGTCAGTTATAGGCGTGTAACTATAATGCGTCAATGGGACAATAGTACAGGTAATCGAGGAAATAACACCGGGTTCGTAACAGCCAGGACCGGGCCCGGTGAGGTCACGGGGAGCATTTGATACCAATTTTCGGTCAAACATAGCATTTAAGTGGGGGCTGGAGTTCCTCACGGTGTCATTCTGAGCGTAGCGAAGAATCTGCTTTTCTCACACCTTACAAGCAGATCCTTCGCTGCGCTCAGGATG
>JBOGJY010000426.1:0-17446 GCA_050745325.1 Terriglobia bacterium | reverse complement strand
TCCACCAACAGCTCACCGCCAGTAAGTGAGGATGCTCTGCTATTGCCTAGACATGAGCGAGCCCCCCTGCGCAGCCAGGCATTGGACGCACTACTCGATCCGTTAAGCCGCTGCCTGGATGCCGAATCGGCGCAGCGGATCGCTGCGTTTCGCCGCCGCGCGTAGCGTGCAGCAGCTGTCGAGAAGCTTGCGGATGGCGCCCACGAAGGAACGCTCACGAGCGGCCAATTGGGCGAATGTGAAGCCCATTCATCTTGATTTTGCGGCTCAAAGCCCGAAACGCCGAAATCGAGCCGGAAGCGTGTAAGCGCCCCGGAGGGAGTGGACTTGGATTCACCTTCCGCTAGAATTGTGTTGACCTTGCCCGGGTGGCGAAATCGGCAGACGCAAAGGACTTAAAATCCTTTTCGCCGGAAGGCGAGTGTGGGTTCAAGTCCCACCCCGGGCACCACTTACGCGATGCTAGTAGAAAAATACTCCGCAGGTTTTCCCGCATGTTGTTGCCCTTTCTGCGCCTCCAGACGGTGCCTGGCTGTCGGCCGGCAGTAGCGGTCAAGAATGGATGGTCTAGCGCTTCGTTTAGCTGGACCTTCTGAGTGGGAAATGATCATTTCCTTTCACCTTCTTCACCGTAGCTTCTTTCCTGCTGCCGGTTTGCGCTGCTGATAAGCGGCAACCTTGCCAGCCCGCGGCCATGTTCTACACCGACGACGTGCCGGCCGATTACGAGCGTATGAAAGCGCGCGGCGCCGAGTTCACCATGCCACCAACGGACGTGACGGCCTCCAAGATCGCCATGCTGAACGACACCTGTGGCAATCTCATTCAGGTCACGCAGCTGATGCGCTGGCAGGGCTGACGTTGCGTAGAGCGAAGCCGAAGGGCGGTCCCTCCTCTCCCAGCGGGAGGGGCCGGGGGTGAGGGGTTCGACTGTAAGGCGGGACTGAAGTCCCGTCCTCCCTACCCAGCCTTCAATTATTAGAAACATTGATTCTAAAGGCTTGGTAGGCTTCGTTCCGTGATTTCTGTGTGTTTCTCCTCTTCTCTCCCGCCATTTTCTAATCTTTGGGGCACCCGACTTGTACCGCACGGATCGCCTTTTAACCCTGTGGTTTTTGAGTGTTCCTGACGAAAAGCCGCAGCGTTTAAGATATGAACGCTGCGCTACAAAATATTAGAAACGCTGATTCTAAAGGCTTGGTAGGCTTCGTTCCGTGAATTTGTGTTGTTTTCTTCGCATCTCGCCGAGCCGTTTTTCTAATAATTCTCCTCGGCATCGTTCTTGCCCTCACGTCCCAGTCTACCAAATGACATTGAGACTTTTGAGACAAATGGGATAAATGGGACGATTTTTTCGCTAACCTGCGCGGCTTTCTGAATCGTACACCTACAGGTTTAATGCGCCAGCCCGCGGGAATGTCCAGTTCGCCGGACGCAGGAGAAAGCGCCATAGGCGGCCCGCCTTTGTTATGATCCACCCATGCCTCTCTCGTGGAATGAAATCCGCTATCGTGCCATCGCCTTCTCCAAAGATTGGACGGGTATAAAAAGGGAACAAGCGGAAAAGCAAACATTTTGGAACGAATTCTTCGATGTATTCGGCATCCGCCGCCGCGTGGTAGCCAGCTTTGAAGAGCCGGTGAAAGGTATCTCGGGCCGCTACGGCTATATTGACCTCTTCTGGCCCGGCAAGGTCCTGGTTGAGCATAAGAGCCGGGGCAAAGACCTTGGCAAGGCCGAGTCGCAGGCGTTCCGTTACATTCAGGATCTCACGCGCGAAGGGCGCACGGATGAGATTCCACGCTACGTCATCGTCTCTGACTTTGCCCGCTTCGCAGATGCTCTTACGAACGTAGCCGTTTTCGCTTCTTCGCCATCGCCACCCATTCTTTAACGATGGCGGGCAACCTTTCGAGAACCTCCGAACCAAATAGCACCTCGTCGACATATCCCATGTGCAACATGTCCACCATGCGACAAAGATACGATCGGCCCATGTTCCACCAAGTATTGTAATCATCCACCATCAGATAATGCTTGACGTCAATCTTTTCCTGCTCCCGGAGCTCTTCGAGCTCCATGCCATCCAGCAAACTCTCGTAAACGCCATCGGCAACGCGGCTCCCAAACGTGGTCGTGTAGTAATACTCCTTGATTTCCCAAACCGCGATCGGGTTGATCGTGCTAGGAAACGCGCCATCCACGCGCCGGGCAAGCGTGCGTAGGGGAGCACCTTGAAAGGTGATCGCAGTCAGGTCCAGTGGATTGTAATCGCACGGCAGCCCCCCTGCGTTGGCCTCGATGAGCATATTTACAATCCCCGTAAAAAAAGCCTCGGCCTTCTTATTCCCCTTTTGCTTGTTAAGCGGTAGGGGACAGCACGGTTTCAGGCGCGACCGCAGACCCTCAAATGCTTTTCTTGCCTTGGAGGCGTTCATGAGGTTCAGCCGCACAACATCATTGAGTACCTGGGCGCGATGCTTGAAATAGGCCGCCAGGCTCAATCCGAATTCGCTTGGCTCACCATTGTCTTGGAGGATGTGCGAGCTCACAAGCCCCAGCTCTTTGAAGGCACTGGTCATCGCGGGCAATTCAGGAACCTTAATTCGCTTCGTGCCCCTCTCCGTGTAGCCGATGTGCTGGCTAATGCTTCGGACGTTTGCCCAAAAATGTTTTGGCTGTTTTAGGAACCGTGGGTCGGGTTTCATTTGATAATGATTGTTCTAGCCGCTGAACAAAATCTGCCAACGAGAGGCCCACTGCCGCGCAAATGGCCCGCAGTTCTAAAAGGTCCAGGCGCCTCTCGCCGCTTTCATATTTACTGACGAAGGACTGCGACTGTTTCAGTCTTTCGGCTAAGTCCGTTTGCTTCAAACTTGCCTCAACGCGAATCTGACGGAGCAATCCCCGCAGCCGACGTTGTTCGGAAGTACCCGTGAACCTGGACATTTGTCTGATAGAATCTAACGGGCCTTGACTCGTATTCCAAAACAGAATATGCTTTACCAGATTGATTTGAAACTATGGCGAAGGCTCAACAACTGTTTTTTCCAATCTCGCGCGATAGGCATCCGCCCGCTGCGGGGCAGCTTCTGAAATGGGTCGGTAATAAACACCGCTTCGCGCGAGAAATCGTGTCTCACTTCCCGGAAAACTTCAGAGTTTACCGGGAGCCGTTCCTGGGAAGTGGGGCGGTGTTAGGCACGTTAGCCCCCGAAAATGCGGTGGCATCAGACAGCTTTAAGCCGCTCATCGAGATCTGGCAATTGCTCCATGATGACCCCGAAACCCTGAAGGAGTGCTACAACGATCGCTGGCTTGCGATGATGGCTGGGAGCAAGGTTGAGGAGTACGAGAGGATCAAAGCCAATTACAATGCTCACCCGAACGGCGCCGATCTTCTGTTCTTGAGCAGAGCATGTTATGGCGGAGTGGTGAGATTTCGCCAGGCGGACGGTTATATGTCTACTCCTTGCGGCATCCATAGCCCAATCCCAACTGCCTCATTCGCGGCTCGTGTTGATGAATGGCATCAACTGACGGTAGGCACTAGTTTTTTTCACGAAGAATATCAAGCGTCGATGGCTAAAGCGATACGAGGCGATCTGATTTACTGCGATCCCCCTTATTCGTTTACCCAGTCAATCCTTTACGGCGCGCAGTCCTTCGTTCTGGCCGATCTATTCGAAGCGATCCGCGACTGCAAAAATCGCGGGGTCTATGTTGCTCTGAGCATCGACGGCACGAAGCGTTCAGGCGACCTTATTTGTAACATCCCGTTACCTCACCGCCTTTTCGAGCGGGAGGTGCTCATCCAATGCGGACGCTCAATGCTGAAACGCTTCCAGATGAACGGCAAGACTCTCGAAGGCGAAGATGTTCACGACCGGCTGCTTCTGACATATTGATAACGATGGCTGACATGCGCGAGAAGCTCATTGCCCACATAAACCAGAAGAACTGGTGGCACGTACCACCGCTGAACCCGACGGCTTACCAAAAGCGAGGCAAGTTCTACGCTTCTAGTTTTCGAGAAGCGGAGTTTTGGGGCCGTCCACTTGACCAACCGCAGCATGTCTGTATTTCAAACCCGCTGATCGGCGACGAGGACAGTCTCGAAACGGAGCTTTTTGGTCGTTCGGTCCGTGTGCCTGATCCAGAATCGCCAAACGTTCTGGAATGGCGCTGGAGGCTTGACGCGAAAATGAAAAAGGCGGCGCTCACAAAGGGATACGATGCCATCGTCCTGATAACTCCAAAAGCCTTCGCCGCGTACAAAGAGTGTGGCAAAATTCCACGCAGTGTTGAGCTTAATGTTCTGAAATCGTAGGCTACAGAACAAGCCGTGCTGGAAACGTGCAAAGCATTTCCCAATTCGACGCTGGCCGATCTTTACGACCCGTTGGCGATGCCACCCGTGCTGGTCAAAGCGCACGCCAACCTCGACCGCGCCGTTGACCTCTGCTATCGCCCCCAGCCATTCGAAAACGACCGCCAACGCGTCGAGCATCTCTTCGCCCTCTACGAAAAACTGACCGCGCCGCTTATTGCGCCCGCCAAAAAAGTGCGGCGAAAAAGGCAAGCGCCATTGACCTGAAGGGCGCAAACCTGGGCTGCTCGCTTGTGGTAACCTGTCCTTACTTACGGTTTTCGGTAGTAAAAGCCGCGGAGTTGCGAATCAGCAGACGGTTGTCTCACTGGGTCTGGGAGACTGCAGCGCGGCACGTGCTACTCTCGCGATGCGATTCCGCACGCTTAACCAGGCGAGTTCGCTACGGGCAGGTTTGTGACGGGCTCGGTCGGCCTTGGCCGCCGCATGCTGGCGTCGATAGCCGCCAAGAGCTGTTTTATCTGAACGGGCTTGGCGACGTAGGCATCCATGCCGGCCTGAAGACAGCGTTCCTCATCGCGCTTCATGGCGTTCGCGGTCATAGCGATGATCGGCAGGTGGCCGCCCGATTTGCTTTCCCTCTCCCGTATGGCGGCAGTTGCCTCCAGGCCGTTCATCTCGGGCATTTGCACATCCATAAGCACAAGGTCAAACGTACGTTCGGCGACGAGTGCCACCGCCGCGCGGCCGTTCTCCGCCACGATTACCGAATGACCCTGTTTTTCAAGAAGCCGCCGCGCAAGCTGCTGGTTTACAGCGTTATCCTCCGCCAGCAGAATGTTGTAGGAGCGCGCAGAGGGCGCCTGAATGGAGTGGCGCGTGAGCAGCGCACCCCGTTCCGGCTCCGTGACTTCGGAGAATTGCCCCAGCGCGCGCAGGATGACTTCTTTCAGCTCCTCCTGACGAATAGGTTTCGTGAGATAGGCGGCGATCCCGGCTTCGCGGCACCGGGCTGCATCTCCCCGCTGCCCGCCCGAGGTAATCATCATCACGACGGAATGGGCCAGCTTCGGATGGTGTTTAACGCGCTCGGCGAGGGTAAAGCCATCCATTTCGGGCATTTGCGCGTCGGTGAGCGTCAACTGGATGGGCTCGCCGGCCTCGTCAGCCTCCTCCAGGGTCTTGAGGGCGGTCGCGGCATCAGCGGCCGCACTCACGGTCATCCCCCACCGGGCGAGCGTCTGGCTGAGGATGCGCCGGTTGGTGGCGTTATCGTCGACAATTAAAACTCGAACATCCCGCAGAGAATCAACGGCCGTCTGCGGGGCGGCGGCCGCGCCGGCGGCGACGCCCAGTTCCGCCGTGAAATGAAATGCGCTGCCACTGCCCTCTTCGCTTTCCATCCATATGGTTCCACCCATCATTTTCACCAGCCGGGAGGAAATGGTGAGCCCGAGGCCGGTGCCGCCGTACTTGCGCGTCATGGAAGTGTCCGCCTGCGAGAACGCCTCAAAGATGCGGCTCTGCTTTGGGGCCGGGACTCCGATTCCCGTGTCGCTCACGGTGAAGCGCAGCCGGGCATGGCCGTTCTCGCGGCTTTCGACCTTCACGCGAAGAACCACCTCGCCTCGTTCGGTGAACTTCAGCGCGTTCCCCATCAGATTGACTATCACTTGGCGCAAACGGGTAGGGTCGCCGTGCACCATTTCCGGGGCGTCGGGGGCCACTTCGCAGGCAAGCTCGAGCCCCTTCATGTGGGCTTGGAAGGCGAAGGTCCTCACCGTCTCCTCAAGGCTCCCCCGCAAGTTGAAGTCGATGCAATCCAGGTCCAGTTTGCCTGCTTCGATCTTGGAGAAATCGAGGATGTCGTTGATCACGGTCAACAACGAGTCGGCCGAGGATCGCGCCATTGTCAGGTAGCCGTGCTGCTCGGGAGAGAGTTCGGTATCGAGCGTGAGATCGATCATGCCGATCACACCGTTCATGGGCGTCCGGATTTCGTGGCTCATGTTCGCCAGGAATTCGCTCTTGGCGCCGCTAGCGGCCTCTGCGGCCTCCTTCGCGTCGCGCAGCTCCTTCTCCGCCTTTCTGCGATGCGTTACATCGTGGAATCCCCACACGCGTCCGATGTAGCGCCCCGCCAGGCGCAGCGGCTCTGAGTGCCGCTCAAATACTCTGTAGTCCTTGGATTCGAGCACGTCGTCGCTGGCGGCCTCCGGTGCAGCCCACAGCTCCTGGACCTTGGCGAGGAATGCGCCGGGATCCTTGAGTTGACCCAGAACACAGTCGAGCATTCCTCTTTCTTCCTTCGTCGCCAGGATCGAAGGCGGGATGGCCCACATCTGCGCGAACCTGCGGTTG
This sequence comes from Terriglobia bacterium, assembly GCA_050745325.1. GTDB lineage: Bacteria > Acidobacteriota > Terriglobia > UBA7540 > UBA7540 > RH2-MAG17b. Next base: position 10,755 of record JBOGJY010000426.1, on the reverse strand, counting down.
GCGACGATCACCTTACCGTCCGAGCCAACAACCAGGATGCCGTCGCCGATGGACTCAAGAGTGGTGCGGATGATCTCCGTTTGCTTTTGCACGCGCCGGCGAAGCACGCTGACCCAGCCGAGAATCGCAAGAATCAGGATTGCCAGGAGAGCGAGAATTGCCGTGACCCTTCTGACCGTCCACACCGGGGGCCGCTTCAGCACGATGATATCGTCGAGACCGTCGAAACGGATTTTAAAAGACGTGGAGAGCCCGGTTAGATCGGTGTTGACCACACAGATCCCAGTCACCTGCACCAGGCTCCCTACCCCGAGCCGTGCGAGCTTGGGACCCGCAAGCGGCGCCTCCGACGCGGCCGTAAAAACAGTTGAGCCCTGCAGAAGAACCAGCAGATTGCTTTTCGGCACCAGCGCCATCTGGCCCAGGCGTCCGCGGATCGAGACCAGCGCAGAATCGTATTTTCCGCTGAGCGCCTCCGCCGCACTTACCGGCGTTGCAACCGGGGCCGGGCCGCGGCCGGCAGTGCGGAAAATGGCATCTTCCAGGGCCGGGTGCTGGTCCACGATGCCGGGAAATCCGGCCACATCCACCCGGTCCCCTCGACCTAAGCGGCCCGGCTGATCGGTCTCCACATAGACGCTGCCGGTGTTATCCGTCAGATAAAGCGAGTGTCCCGATGACTGGAACGTCACGACGCCGTGCACGTGCACGCGATGGCCATCGTTTTCGTTCAAACCAAAAAGCTGCAATTCGGCGATCGGCTCGACGGGCAGGGCGAACGGATTGACCGGGGCGGGGCGAAGCACGCTCACCTGGCTCAGCGTCTGAAGGTAAAGCGTGGCGCCGATCAACTGGTTGTTTTGGTTAAAAACCGCTCCGCGGACTCCGCGAATGCGCACGGTGGAATCAATCAGTTGGCGCGGAAGATTCTGATGGAAGGCGGGAATTTGCGCCGTAATCGCTCCGTCCTCGAGCGCTACTTTAAGAACGAGTGTGTTAGCGGGCGGTCCGATGCTAGCAGGCGGTTCGATTTCCGCGGACCGGACAATGCCTTCCACCTCGACCCAACGGCTGTCTTCACTCGTCGAAACCAGTTGGCGGAAAGTTGCCAGTTGCGGCGCCGGCAACGAAGAACGCCCGAGGAACCGCAACTGCGGCTTACCGACCTGGGGAGCCCAATCAGGCTGCTCGGAGACGCCACGCACCTCGATCAAGTCGCCGAGTTTGATGGCCAATCTTCCCGGCGGCAAATCCACCCAAATCCCTGCGGTCGAATCCTGTATGAACAAGTCAGGAACACTAGGGTCATAGTAGGTCACGACGCCCCGGAGGTCCACCGGATAGCCTTTAGCGGCCTCCGCTCGCCGAAGGGCGCGCACCTGCAGGACCGTTCTAAGGACGGGCAGCGCCTTGTCCTTCGGGCCGGCGGCGGATGCCCACGCTATCGGACTCACGAGAAGCCAAAGTACAAAGAGGCGCTCCACGAACTGCACCACCGGGCTTGCTGGTTTCATTATTTAATTATATGGTAATATACCATAAGTAAACTAGCTGAAATCTCTCACTCGGGGAAGGAATGAGATTTGGTGGGGGCGAGTGCCCGGATCGTGCCGTGGCCGCGTTCTGGGACGCGGGTCAAAGTGTGTCAACGCAAACTGTGGCCCAAAAGGTCCCGGTCTGAGTTGGCCACGTGCTTAACGAGGCTCGCATAGCGGGCCAGAGCCTGCCTGGCGCCGGCGGCATCGCCCAATCTGCGCCGGACCTCGGCCAACTCGTAATACGGCTCCGCGAGTTTGGGGTCATCCCGCGCGGCCTTCTCGAGCACAGCCAAGGCTTGATCGAGCTTCCCCTCCCTGTACAAGGCCTGCCCCAGGCGATATTCGGCCAGCGCGAACTGAGGCCGACATTGAATCGCCTTCTCCAGCGCGGTTTCCGCTTGGCGCGTCCTGTTCATGCGCAGCAGCGTTGCGCCGTAAAAATAGGAAGCGAGCGCAGCACAGCCAGATTTCATCTGCTCCTCGCGGCTGAAGTATCGGACGGCTTGCGCATAATCTCCAGTCTCCGATTGCAAAACGGCCATCAGTAAAACAGGGCGCGGATCGCTTCCTCCATCTTGTAACAGGGGCGCCAGGATTTTGATGGCCGCCGCCGTGCGGCCAAGCATGTAGTTGACGACGGCCCGCTGATACGGGAATTCCAGCGCGTGAGGAAAATTCCGTTCGGCTTCTTCGGCCACCTCCTCGGCTTCGTTCAGCCGTCCGGCCAACAGGTTACAGGTGATCAACTGCTCCCAAACCCGCTGATTCTTCGGAAACTGAACGGTTAGCTGCTGGAACGTTTGAGCCGCCTGTACGTACTCCCTCGACGCCATTTGCACACGAGCATAGGCGTAGAGATACACCGGACCGCGGGCAGCGGCGGGCGCTCCCTCCAGCAGCGCCAGCGCGCGGTTGGACTGCCCGTGCGCGATCCAAAGCTCCGCAAGGGCCGCGTAAAACAAAGGCTGATCGGGATTGTGGCGAATCGCTGCTTGCCACAATGCTGCAGCGGCGGACGCTTGGCCGGCGCCTCCCAGAATTATGGCTAGCGTTTTCAGCAATTGCGGGTTGCTATAATCCGCCGGGGGCAGGTTTTGTAGAGAAGCAGAAAGCTTTTGGAACTGCCTGGCGCCCGCGTAAGCCTGGGCGAGATTCACCAGCACGTCCGGAGCCTGGCTTTCCTGGCGGCGCACCTTTTCTAGGATCGGAATCGCGGCTGCGAATTGCCTGTCCTGAAGAAGCACGACGGAATAATCATAGGAATAGTCGGAGCTCTGGGGCTCGATCTGGTGGGCTTGCCGGAGATTTCGAATGGCGCCTTGCAAATCGTTTTGCCTGGCCAATGTGAGCCCGAGCAAGGCGTAGGCCCGCGCCGAACGAGGATCACGTTCAATAATCTCCTCGAGCAACTGCTTGGCTTCATCGAAATGCCCGTCGCGGTATGCGGCATTTGCCCTCGCTTCGAGCGAGGACAGAACGCTGGCGTTGTCCGGACTACTTCTCTGAGCGGCGGATCCGGCTGACTGCGTTCTTCCACTGTAGGCCGGCCCGGCTATCAGCATGCCAACCGTCATTAGCAGCGCAGCTTTTCGCCGCGGCCAAGCCGTTTGCGCCATCATTCGCTCGCCCTTGAGGGGAAGGAATCCAGACTTCCGTGCTCCCGCCCTCGCGGCGGCGACGTTTGGGAACGCTATGCGGCAAGATGACACTTTGTTAAGAAAACGAGCTCTTACAGGCTCGCAACCCAGGCGCACCGAGAGACAGGGACCGCACGCGTTCTCTTTCGGATTCCTCTTCATCGGGTTGCTGAGTTGTGCGCATAGGTCAGATAAGGCACGAAGCCGCGCGTGGAGGTTCGAATGCGGTAAACAGAAGTCGTCGCAGTAATATACAACGTCCTGTAGTCACTGTCTCCCCATGTGAGATTGGCGGGCTGTTCGGGAGTGACGATGGTGCCAAGATGCCGGCCCTCCGCATCCCACACCCAAATGCCTTTCGGTCCGACAACGAAGAGATTGCCGTGCAAATCAACCCGCATTCCGTCCGGTACTCCATCTGGGCTGCCGTCGTTTTCATCGCCGAATATGCGGCCATTCGACAGGCTGCCGCCTGCATTGAACCGATAGACACGAATATTGCGCTGCTTGCTATCGTCAACATAGAGGAGCCGCCCGTCCGGCGAAAACGCAAGCCCATTGGGTTGAGAGAGGTCCTTTGTTTCCAGGCGGACGCTGCCGCCAGCGCCCAGACGGTACACACCTTGGAAAGGAACTTCCTGCCTTTGTCCCTTCGGCAGGTCCAAGGTGGGATCGGTGAAGTAGATGGCCTGATCAGGTCCTATGACAAGATCATTGGGGCTGTTGAACCGCTTTCCCTGATAGCGATCCGCGAGGATCGAGTATTTACCATCAGGCGCGATCCGGATGATGGCTCGCAGAACGCTGGCACAATCGAGAAGTTGCTGATGCGGCGTATACGTGTTGCCATCCGGGTCTCCGAGGCTGATCAGAGTCTCACGCCGCCCACCCGGATACACACGATAAATCTTGTTCTGCACTTCATCGCTGACGTACAGGAAGTTGCGCGGGTCCCAGACCGGACCTTCAGTGAATCCGAAACCCGTGGCAATCCGCGTGAGCTTCGACGTGCGCGGCGCCAGCCGCCAAAACTTTGGGGAAAGCGCCTGCAGCGCAAATTCCCTCTTCGGCGGTGCGGCCAGCGCGTGAAACCGGACAAAGAGGAGAATCGCAGCCGCCAAAACCGCGCAACATAGTTTCTTCGAAACAGAAATCAAAAACGAATCACCTCCTCGATCATGTCTCCATTAGCCGAGGTCTGTGGCCGCGGGAACGCGGACCCCGGGGGTTCGCCTACAGTTCCCCAAAATGCAGCCGGCAACTACCGGCCGTCCCCTAAGACCCTGGCCCTCTCCGGTTGCTCCGCTGCCTTTACGAGAAAACTGACGATGTCGTCCACCTCGCGAGAAGTGAGCTTGGCGCCGTAACCGGATGGCATCGGCGATTGCCGCTCGCGCCGTAAGCTGGCAAGGTCTGATTTCATCAGCAAATGGAATCGCCCATCCGGCGTTTGAAGCTGCAGGGAAAAGTTGTCCTCATTTCGCGCGATTCCAATCCAATGCTGGCCGGAACGAGAGACAGCCTCGACCACTTCTGCCGTACGCGGCAAGTTCCGGTTAGGGTTCAGGATGGCGTCGCTGACTTCGTTCGGTGAATGAGTCAGGCCATAAGAGGAAAGGTCCGGCCCCCAAAAGCCGCCCTGCCCTTGAATCATGTGGCACTTTGAGCAACCGGCGCGCCCAAAGAACAGGCTCTTGCCTCGATCAGGATCTCCGGGCACGCTCGCAATGGACCCTTTACCTTGAAGCACGCGGAGGTAGGCTACCACAGCCTGGATGCTCGCGGGGCCCAGTATCTTAAAGGAAGGCATTCCTTTTGAAGGTATACCGTTCTCGATGATTTCGCTCAGAGATTCGCTTGGAAGGGCTTGCGCGCCGGGATCGGTGGCGATATTCGGAGCGTGCTCCCCACCCCGCCCGTCGATGCCGTGGCACACGCCGCAGCTTGAAATGAAGAGTTGCCTGCCCGGGTTCGCCGTATCGGCTGCCGGCGTCCGTGTCTGTGCCGCCCCGCTCCGCGAGAGCAACAGCACAAACAGCAGAGGAACAAGGCGGAGTCGCATCCTCAGACGCACCTGCCCTTGCTGGTTCTCAAACGCTCATTCGCGGAAGTTGGCGGGCCCTCGGGCATAACGGATGGTCCCATTTGAGGTCGAATGCGCGGGCAGCTTTCAAAACACGAATTTCAGCGCCATTTGCAGAATACGAGGCGCGTTTGCCGCCGTCACAAGACCGAACGCGGTATCGTTGACGTTTCCGTTGGGACTTTGGAACTGCGCATGGTTAAAGATGTTGAACGCTTCGGCGCGAAACTGAAGCGTCTTCGACTCGGTAATCGTGAAATTCTTCAGCAGCGCCATATCGAAATTGTTCAATCCGGGACCATGAAAGAACCGGCGATTCGCGCTACCCAGTTGCCCCAGCGGTTCGAGACTGAAGAGCGAGGTGTTGAAATAGGTTTCGCCGCTGCGCGGGTTCGCGTTGTTAAGGATTTTCCCCGCCGTGAGATCGGGGACGTCAACCCCGCCGGTTCCGAGCAGCGAGCGGTCGTCCACCTCAGACAAACTCACCGGAAGACCGGTGGCGAAGGTTGTAATGCCGGTAAGCTGCCACCCTTTCACAAGCTCGGTGGCCGCGCGTGAGTTCGCCAATCCAAACCGGTTGATCAACCGGTCGAAGGGAAGCACGCTATAGCTGGCGACGAAATTGTGCGTGAGATCGAAGCTGCAGAGCGCTTTGCTTGCCTTGTAATTGAGCGGATCGATCGCCTGCTCAAGCGCCGACGCGTTGTCCATACATTTGCTGTAGGTGTAGCCCACCAGGAATGTCGAAGTGCCGCTGGTGTGGCGCAGACTAACCTGGAGCGAGTTGTAATTGGAATTCGCCATTTCATCCATATAGGCGTTGGCTCCGAAATTGATCCCTAGCGGCTGCCGCGTACCCTCGATAGTTTGTCCCGACGCCGTGGTAAAAACTGAGCTTTCAGAATTGGGCCCGCAGGTCGGGCTGCCCGGCGCAACTTCACTCGGTTGACTGAGCGAAAGGCAGAGCGCCTGGTTCCCGGGGTTTGCTTCCAGGAAAGCGATCAGGCGGTGCCCCTGGGTTCCCACGTAGCTCGTGCTGAGCACGGTCCCGCCTCCAAACTGCCGCTGCAGTGAGAACTCGTAGTCTTCGGAATAGGGCATGCGGTTCGTGTTGAAAAACACCGGAGCCCCGGAAATCGGTTCGACCGCAGGCCAGTTGAAGGTTGTGTCCGGATTAGAGGGAGAAGAGTTCACTGGAGGAAAGCTGAACGGAAATCGCTGTCCTTCGCTGTTTCCTGTCGCGCGGTCGATGTACGGCGACGCAAACACAGGTGGAACAGGGCTCACATAAAACAGGCCGTAGGGTGAATCGCCAACCTCAACGAACTGCGTCAAATCCTCAACCGACGTATAGAACAGGCCATAGCCCATGCGGACGCTGGTTTTGCCGGCGCCGCCGGTGAGTTTCCCGAGCACGCCCCCAGACGCAGACGGAGAGTATGCCAGGCCGATGCGGGGCCCAAATCCGCGATAATCCGTGGGCGCGAGCGTCGGCGGTACGCCGGGATCGCCCGGTACGAGCCATCCGGTAGGCGCGCCGGGGAAAACTCTTGACTGCTCGCCGGGAATGATCGTCTCGGTCTTGTTTTGCGTATCGTACCAAGGCTGGCTGAATTCCCACCTCAGGCCGTAATTCAGCGTCAGGTCGGGTTTCGCGCGCCAGCTATCCTGCGCGAAGAGGCCCGTGTATTTGCTGCGCGAATCGAGGAACTGCTGGCTCGACTGAGTCAAAGAGGCCGGCGCTCCGATCAGAAAGTCGGCGAAGTCGAGGCCGGTCTCGCTGCCATTGAACGCAAACACGCCATTTTCGGCATACGTATTCCGCTCATTGATCTGATCGTAGTGGAATTCGCCGCCAAATTTGAAACTGTGCGTGCCCACGATCTTCGTGAAGTCATCCAGCCATTGGAAGGTATTGTTGAACTGGCCGGTCGTGCCGTCGGGAAGTCCGAAATTGAAAGAGTTGAACTGCATCAAGGGCACGCCCTGCAGCCTGGGAACCACCGGGCCAATTCCGCCAGGCGAGGTGAACGAGCCGTTAAATCCTAGCGAACTCAAAGTTGGCCCGACACCGCCTACGGGCTCGGCAAAGATGTTGGCATCCCTCATGTAACTGAAGTGGAACTGATTGACGGAACTAGGGCCGAAAGTTTTGGTATCACTCACATTGAGCAACTGGTCGCGTCCCGGCGTGATGGCATTGAAGCCGGGAAATTCCGGGGAGTTGTGATAGGGATCGTTCAGATTGTAGTCATCCATGTAGTAGTAGGCCGAAATCATTCCATAGCGCGAGTTGCCATCGACACGGACTCCTCCCTTGTCGTCGCGCAGCCGCTGGTCGTAGGCCGAAGTTGAATAGAAGTTTCCGGGAATATTAGGAAGGGGTATGTATTTTAATAACGGGCTGGCGGGAGACGCCCACGCACTCTGCGGAATCACGGCGTTCGGGAATACGCAATCAGCAGAACTTACGCATCCCGGGGTGTAGTAAGCTTCTCCAGCCTGCACGGGATATCCCAACTGCTGGGAGAGAGTATTTGCCCAGGAAGAGCCATTCACTGCTCCCGTCAACGAGGCGGCCTGATCGGACAAATCGCCCGTCCGATCCGCCGCCGAAGGTACCGGGATTAAGCCCGTGTCTACGCCCTGAACCTCGCGTGTTCCCTGGTAATCGACGAAAAAGAAGGCCTTGTCGTGCTTGATCGGGCCGCCGAAGGTGCCGCCAAATTGGTTCTGCTGGAAGGTTCCGATCGTGGGTGAAAAAAAGTTGCGGGAATCAAAGCTGGTGTTGCGGAGAAAATCGAACGCATCGCCGTGGAACTGGTTGGCGCCCGATTTTGTCACCACGTTCACCTGGCCGCCGCTGTAGTTGCCGTATTCGGCGTCGAAATTGTTCGTGATGATGCGGAACTCGGCGATAGAGTCCAGGTTGGGAATCACGGCAGCGCCGTTATTGCGGCCCTCCTCCACGTTGGCGCCGTTCACCATGAATCCGTTGGCGGCTTCGCGCTGTCCGTTGACGGATTCATTGCCCGAATTCGCAATGTTACCGGAGGCGGGCCGGTCGCCGCCCATCGCCACGTTCGAGTATGGCGAGACGCCGGGCTGAAGCGCGAGCAGATCCGTGTAGCTCCTTCCGTTCAAAGGCACGGCTGTCATCTTCGTGCTGCCGATCACTTCTCCCATTTGCGTGCGCCGGGTTTCCACGTGAACGGAGGTGCTGGATACGGTAACGGCCTGCGTGGTAGCACCCACGACAAGCTGAACGTCCACCCGGAGAGCCGAATTGGCATTGATGACCAGTCCCGTCAGGCGGAACTGGCGAAATCCGCTTTGCTGGACATCCACTTCGTAGGTCCCGATCGGCAAAGCTGGAAACTCGTAGAAACCTTTCGAATCGGTCACCACGGCCTCGCGGATGCCTGTCCCGGGGTTGAGCGCGGCCACCTTGGCGCCAGGGACAACGGCTCCGCTGGGGTCCATGACTACGCCGGAGATGCTGCCGGTAATGCTCGCCCACACGGGAGCAGCACCCGACAAGAAAGCGAGTAGCATTGCCAGACCGAGCGCGTATTTCAAACGCATTCCACACCTCCCGCGAAAATCCGAATCGGGCAGCGAAAACGCTGAACAAACCCAAAACGGTCAAACTAAATCAATAGTGCATTAATACCCCTCTCGTCAATAGTTATGTGCGCCCGGCGGCTGGCGCCCGCCGCTTCGGGTACGAGCCCCGCCGCGTCCTCGACTGCATTCTGTCGCCGGGGTATTTAAGCTACTTTACGGCGATTGCTGAAATTTCGAATTTTGCGCCGTTCACCAGAGCGGCCGCCTGCACGGTCGTGCGCGCCGGCTTAGGAGTAGGAAAGAACGTGGCATAAACCTTGTTCATCACGCACACCGCCGGAGCCGGGGTGCTGCCTCGCCGGAGACTTGCATTCGTTCGTCGAGATTTGAGCCCCTCAGTATATATATCCAGGAGGATCCAATTCTCAATATCTTTCGTCACACAGAAACAAGCATTGCGGCACAAGCTCTTCCGTGGATTTTACTGGCTGGAGCGGCGCTGTTTCCCCTCCCGAGCCAGCTCCCGGCTCAACGGCCCCCCTTCGACCGCGATCGAAACTAATAACGAACAATTGCTGAGTGGGTTCCGCCACGTGCAAGCAGTCTCCGTCTCGGCGTGCCATTGAGTGCGGGCGATATCATCGTCGCCGATCAGGATGGCGCCGTCGTGATGCTGCGTGCGAACGCCTCGGCGGTGCTCGCCCCGGCGGAGAGATGGATTTCGAGGAACACTCCATGTATCCCTATATCGAAAAATACAAGTCGATCGAGGAGGCGGTTCGACAATTCGGGCGCTTGTGAAATCTGCTTGAGAACGCCGGCCTTGCATTGTGGCGGCTCCGGAAGCAGATAGCGCCCGCCGCCAGGCGTTTTGGGCCCTCCTTAAGGCGATTGGGTGCGCGCAAAAACGCGCCGATTAACCACTGCCTCGATACCCAGAGAAATATAATCTGTTGCATACCGGCTGCTTTCATTTCATAATGCAGAGTATCGTTTCCGGGCCACTCCATCATGCGTCTCTCTCTAAGATCCAAAACCCTTGTCGTTCTCACCTTGGTAATTTCTGCGGCCAGCGTAATGGCGCAGGCGGCCACCCGCGATTTCCCCCCATGCCGAGTGCAAGCGGCGACGTTTGATGGATGGAGCGCCGAGCAGATGTCCAACCGGTGGGAAACTCTGACTCTGGTTCCCCAACTTGGCGGCAGGCTGATGCAGGTCAAATTCGGCGGCCATGCGTACCTTTTTGTAAATCCCAAATATCGCGGACAGTACATACCGCCCTCGGAAGGCGCCCCCGCGGGAAAATGGTTCAACTACGGAGGTGACAAGATCTGGCCCATGCCGGAAGGCGACTGGGACGAGCAGCACTGGACCGGTCCGCTCTCCGATCCCTTGGATGACGGCGTTTATGTTCTGAAAGTGCTCTCGCAGGGAGCGAACTGCACGGTCGAGATGCAAGGGCCGGCCGACCCGCGGACCGGTTTGCGATACCGGCGCGATATCACGATCGGAGCGGACAATCCGGAGGTTCGCTTTCATGCAGTGATGGAGAACGCCGCCGGTTATCCAATTACCTGGTCCATACAGTCGGTCTCGCAGTACGATCTTTCTGACCCGGAGAATCCGTTGAGCTACAATCATAATTTCTGGGCCTATACTCCTGTTAACCCGGAGAGCGCGTACCTGAACCAGTTTCATGTCCGGGCCGGGCTTGCCCGAGATCCTTCTTTCGCCGTCAAAAATAATCTGTTCAGCCTCCATTGGCTGTATCTCCAGAATGAAGTCTGGGTGGATTCTCCGGGTGGCTGGGTCGCGTTGGTGGACGGCGCAAGCCAGTTCGCTATGATCGAGCGATTCCACTACGATCCTCATCAGAATTATCCCGGGAAGGCCACCGTCATTTTCTACAAAAATGGTCCAATGGTGTCTT